>NZ_JBVJCD010000085.1:0-19662 GCF_055588985.1 Streptomyces sp. NPDC041970 | reverse complement strand
AGCACGAGCGGTTTGTGGTGTGGGGTGCGCGGTGGGGCCCCCCCCCCCCCCCCCCCCCCCCCCCCCCCCGGCCCCCCCCCCCCCCGGGGCCGGGCTTCAGCGCGCGGTCTGCGCGTGGACGTACTCCACGAGCCGGGTGAGCGCGTCCGGGTCCATCGACGGCATCACGCCGTGGCCCAGGTTGAAGACGTGTCCCTCCAGACCGGCGGCGGCGTCCAGCACCTCGCGGGTCTTCTCCTCCACGGCGGACGTCGGCGCGAACAGCACGGCCGGGTCGAGGTTGCCCTGGAGCGCCTTGCCGGGCCCCACGCGGCGCGCGGCCTCGTCCAGCGGGACACGCCAGTCGACGCCGACGACGTCGGCCCCGGCCTCGCCCATGAGCCCGAGCAGCTCGCCCGTGCCGACGCCGAAGTGGATGCGCGGGACGTCGTGGCGGGCGACCGCGTCGAAGACCTTCGCGGAGGCGGGGAGCACCGAGCGGCGGTAGTCGGCGGGGGCCAGCGCGCCGACCCAGGAGTCGAAGAGCTGGACGGCGGAGGCGCCGGCCTCGATCTGCACCGTGAGGAAGGCGCTGGTGATCTCGGCGAGCCGGTCGAGCAGGTCGGCCCAGAGGAGCGGGTCGCCGTACATCATGGCCTTGGTGCGCTCGTGGTTGCGGGAGGGGCCGCCCTCGACGAGGTAGCTGGCGAGGGTGAAGGGGGCGCCGGCGAAGCCGATGAGCGGGGTGGCGCCCAGCTCGGCGGTGAGCATCCCGATGGCCTCGGTGACGTACCAGACGTCCTCGGGGGTGAGGTCGCGCAGCCGGGCGAGGTCGGCGCGGGTGCGGATCGGCTCCGCGATGACGGGGCCGACGCCGGGCTTGATGTCGAGGTCGACGCCGATGGCCTTGAGGGGCACGACGATGTCGCTGAAGTAGATCGCGGCGTCGACCTTGTGCCGGCGCACGGGCTGGAGGGTGATCTCGGCGACCAGCTCCGGCATCATGCAGGAGTCGAGCATCGCGATGCCCTCGCGGACCTTCAGGTACTCGGGCAGCGAGCGCCCCGCCTGCCGCATGAACCAGACCGGCGTGTGGGGGACGGGCTCGCGGCGGCAGGCCCTGATGAAGGCCGAGTCGCGGACGGCGGGGGCGGTGGGCCGCCGCCGGTCCGAGGGGGGGTTCGCCCCGGATCGCACGGCGTCCGGGTCCTGGGGAAGGTCGTTGGCACTCACACACAGAATCTTCGCACGCGTGCCGAAGGAGCCCGGCCCCGCAGGGTGTCCCTCCCTGCGCGGGGCGCGCCTTCCGCCTACTCTTCCCGGCATGGCTCCGGCTCAGGGACACTTTTCCGAACGATCCGACGGCACCGACCGCGAGGACGGCACGGGCGGTCCTTCCGTCCCGCCCGCCTTCCTCTCGGCGGTCGACGCGCTGCGCTCGGCCCGACTGCGCCCGGAGCTGGAGGTGGAGGCGACCAGGCCGCCCCAGCGCCTCGCGCCGCACGCGTACGCCCTGGAGGCCGCGGTGGTCGACGGCGAGGACGACCTCGCGGACGGCCGGCTCGTCCTGCTGCACGACCCGGCCGGCCACGAGGCGTGGCAGGGCGCCTTCCGGATGGTGACGCTGGTCCGGGCGGAGCTGGAGCCGGAGATGGCGGCGGACCCGCTGCTGCCGGAGGTGTGCTGGTCCTGGCTGACGGGTGCGCTGGAGGCGCGGGGCCTGGCGTACGGGGAGGCCGGCGGGACGGTGACGCGCGCCGGGTCGCACTACTTCGGCGCGCTGGCCGCGCGCCGCCCCGCGACGCAGATCGAGATCCGGGCCTCCTGGACGCCGCGCGAGGGGCGGAGCGGGGCGCCGGACGCGGCCTCGCACCTGATGGCCTGGGGCGATCTGCTGTGCCAGATCGCGGGCCTGCCCCCCTCCGACCCGGCGGACGCGGCGGTGGTGACGCTGCCGCAGCGGCGCGGACCCCAGACTCCGTAACCCTGCGTCAGCCCGTACCGCTCATGTGTTCGTATCATCCCGTCCCCCCTGCCGCACCCACCGGCTCTTTTTTCGTACAATCGATCGCGCGTCCTATTTGCCCGAATTGTTACGCATGAAAGGGCGATCTTTCCCTAAAGGAGGACGGGCCCGCTGCCGAAGAGGTCAATGACCCTTCAAGCACGGCTCTCCCCCGGCTTCACCCCCGAGCCGGCCCGTCCCGCCACTCCCCCCAGGAGGCCTGGTGTCCGTTCTCCTTGAGCAGCCCGCAAGCCTGGTCGCCTACCGCCCGAACAAGCCGACGGCCATGGTCGTCGTGGCCGACCCGCGCGTCCGTTCCACCGTCACCCGCCATCTGTGGGCCCTCGGAGTACGTGACGTCATCGAGGCGTCGTCCATCGCGGAGGCCCGCCCCCGCGTCGGCAACCCGCGTGACATCTGCGTCGCCGACGTCCACCTGCCCGACGGTTCCGGGCTGACCCTGCTGTCCGAGACCAGAGCCGCAGGCTGGCCCAACGGTCTCGCCCTCTCCGCCGCCGACGACATCGGCGCCGTTCGCAACGCCCTCGCGGGCGGCGTGAAGGGCTACGTCGTCACCGGCACCCGGACCAACATCGGCCACCCCACCCGCCCCGGCGTCGCCCCCATCGGCGCCAACGCGGCCCGGATGCACCGCAGGCCCCCCGGCTCCCCGGGCCATCCGGGCGGCTACCGCGAACTGTCCGGCCGTGAGGTGGAGGTGCTCCGCCTGGTCGCCGAAGGCCAGTCCAACAAGGCCATCGGCGTCTCGATGGGCCTCTCCGCCCTGACCGTCAAGTCCCACCTCGCCCGGATCGCCCGCAAGCTCGGCACCGGCGACCGCGCCGGAATGGTCGCCGTCGCCCTGCGGACGGGCATCATCCACTGACCTCACCCCGCCGGGACGTGCAGCGATGCGCCTTCGGCTGGAATACGCGCATGGCCGCCCGTCGACGGAACGTTCCGTCGACGGGCTCCGCGCATACACAGATACCCTTGACACGTGACCGACGCCCAAGAGACCGCAGCAGACACCTCACTGCGAACCACCGGGGGCGCTCCCCCGGACGACGTCGCCCCGGCGCCGATCCCCTTGCTCGAGCCGCGCGAGGGCATTCCCCCGGTGGTGGCGACCGACGACGCGCTCGCCGAGGTGGTCGCGGCCTTCGCCGCGGGCACCGGCCCGGTGGCCGTCGACGCGGAGCGCGCCTCGGGCTACCGCTACGGCCAGCGCGCCTACCTGGTGCAACTGCGCCGCGAGGGCGCGGGCAGCGCCCTGGTCGACCCGGTCGGCTGCCCCGACCTCTCCACCCTGGGCGCCGCCCTGTCCGACGCCGAGTGGATCCTGCACGCCGCCACCCAGGACCTGCCGTGCCTGCGCGACATAGGCATGACGCCCACCGCGCTCTTCGACACCGAGCTGGCCGGGCGGCTCGCGGGCTTCCCCCGCGTCGGGCTCGGCGCGATGGTGGAGAGCGTCCTCGGTTACGCCCTGGAGAAGGGCCACTCCGCGGTCGACTGGTCCACCCGCCCGCTGCCCGAGCCCTGGCTGCGCTACGCCGCGCTCGACGTGGAGCTGCTGATCGACCTGCGCGACGCGCTGGAGGAGGAGCTGGAGCGCCAGGGCAAGCTGGAGTGGGCGCGCGAGGAGTTCGACGCCATCGCCGCCGCGCCGCCCGCCCCGCCCCGCAAGGACCCCTGGCGCCGCACGTCGGGGATGCACAAGGTGCGCCGCCGCCGTCAGATGGCGGTCGTGCGCGAGCTGTGGAACGCCCGCGACCAGGTCGCCCAGCGCCGCGACGTCTCGCCGGGCAAGGTGCTCGGCGACGCCGCGATCGTCGAGGCCGCGCTCGCGCTGCCGGTCAACGTGCAGGCGCTGACCGCGCTGCCGGGATTCGGCCACCGCATGGGGCGCCGGCAACTGGAGCAGTGGCAGGCCGCCGTGGAGCGGGCCAGGGCGCTGCCGGAGTCGGAGCTGCCGCAGCCCGGCCAGCAGCCGGCCGGGCCGCCGCCGCCGCGCTCCTGGGCCGACAAGGACCCGGCCGCCGCCGCCCGGCTCTCGGCCGCCCGCGCCGCCGTCTCCGAGCTGGCCGAGCGCCTGAACCTGCCCCAGGAGAACCTGATCACCCCGGACACGGTGCGCCGCATCTGCTGGGAGCCGCCGAAGAACCCGAGCCCGGCCGCCGTCGAGGACGTCCTCGCCGCTCACGGGGCCCGCGCCTGGCAGATCCGGCTGGTCGCGCCCCTGCTGGTCCGCGCGCTGGACCCCGCCGCCTGACCCCGCACCGTACGGACACCCCCCGGCCCGAGGCCGGGGGGTGTTCCGCTTTCCGGCGCTCCGTCCGGGTTGCGGCACCGAACGCAGGGGCGAATTCACGCCAGGTTCCGGGCCCTCCCCACCCGGCCGCGGAGGCTTCGGCGGGGCGGTGGCGGGCATCGTCGTGATGTGACCTTCGACGCTCCGCCCGCGGGGGGTGGGCAGTCTGGTTACCCGCAAGTAGCATGATGGCAGGCGGCACGCCCCGTGGTGTGCCCCGCAGCAGTGCCATCCCGCACCCTGGAGGAGAGCCATCGTGCCTCGTACCATCCGGGACGTCGTCTTCGTCGACGGCGTCCGCACCCCGTTCGGCAAAGCGGGCCCGAAGGGCATCTACCACGAGACCCGCGCCGACGATCTCGTCGTGAAGGCCATCCGGGAGCTGCTGCGCCGCAACCCGGACCTCGACCCCGCGTCGATCGACGAGGTCGCCATCGCCGCGACCACCCAGATCGGCGACCAGGGCCTGACGCTGGGCCGTACCGCAGGGATCCTGGCCGGTCTGCCGCAGTCCGTCCCCGGCTACTCCATCGACCGCATGTGCGCGGGCGCGCTGACCGCCGTCACCTCGACGGCCGGCTCGATCGCCTTCGGCGCGTACGACGTCGTCGTGGCCGGCGGCGTCGAGCACATGGGCCGCCACCCGATGGGCGAGGGCGTCGACCCCAACCCGCGCTTCGTGTCGGAGAAGCTGGTCGACGAGTCCGCCCTGTTCATGGGCATGACGGCGGAGAACTTGCACGACCGCTACCCCACCATCACCAAGCAGCGCGCCGACGCCTACGCGGTGCGCTCGCAGGAGAAGGCCGCCAAGGCGTACGCCGACGGCAAGATCCAGCAGGACCTGGTGCCGATCTCGGTGCGCCGCACCAACGCCGAGGCCGGCGAGACGGGCTGGGGCCTGGTCACCGCCGACGAGCCGATGCGTCCGGGCACCACCATGGAGTCCCTGGCGGGCCTGAAGACCCCCTTCCGTCCGCACGGCCGTGTGACCGCCGGCAACGCCGCGGGGCTCAACGACGGCGCGACGGCCTCCCTGCTCGCCGCCGAGGACGTCGCCCGCGAGCTGGGCCTGCCGGTCAAGATGCGCCTGGTCTCCTACGCCTTCGCGGGCGTGGAGCCGGAGGTCATGGGCTACGGTCCGATCCCGGCGACCGAGAAGGCGCTGGCCAAGGCCGGACTCTCCATCTCCGACATCGGCCTCTTCGAGATCAACGAGGCGTTCGCCGTGCAGGTGCTCGCCTTCCTGGAGCACTACGGCATCGCCGACGACGACGCCCGCGTCAACCAGTACGGCGGCGCGATCGCCTACGGCCACCCGCTGGCCTCCTCCGGCGTGCGCCTCATGACCCAGTTGGCCCGGCAGTTCGAGGAGCAGCCCGAGGTCCGCTACGGCCTGACCACCATGTGCGTCGGCTTCGGCATGGGCGCGACGGTCGTCTGGGAGAACCCGCACTTCGACGGAGGCAGCAAGTGAGCACCACCACCACTGAACTCCTGAAGGGCGCGGCCGAGCTGTTCCCCGGCGAGGTCGTCACGCAGGCGCACGTACGCCACCTGGAACTCCCGGCGGGAGGGGGCAACTTCGCCCTCATCACGCTGGACAACGGGCTGGACCACACCAAGCCGACCACCTTCGGACCGCAGTCGCTGGCGAACCTGAACGCCGCCGTCGACCAGGTCGAGAAGGAGGCCGCGGCGGGCGCCATCACCGGCGTCGGCATCACCGGCAAGCCGTTCATCTTCGCCGTCGGCGCGGACCTCAAGGGCGTCGAGCTGCTCAGCCGCCACGAGGACGCGCTGGCCATCGGCAAGGGCGGCCACGAGGTCTTCCGCCGCCTCTCCGGCCTCGCGGTCCCGACGTTCGCGTACTACAACGGCGCGGCGATGGGCGGCGGCGTCGAGGTCGGCCTGCACTGCACCTACCGCACCGTCTCCCGCGCCGTCCCGGCGTTCTCGCTGCCGGAGGTCTTCCTCGGCCTGGTACCCGGCTGGGGCGGCTGCGCGCTGCTGCCGAACCTGATCGGCGCGGACCGCGCGGTCTCGGTGATCATCGAGAACTCGCTGAACCAGAACCGCCAGCTCAAGGGCGCGCAGGTCTTCGAGCTCGGCATCGCGGACGCGCTGTTCGACGGCGCGGACTTCCTGGAGCAGTCGCTGGCGTGGACCGCGAGCGTGCTCCGGGGCGACGTCACCGTGGAGCGCCCCGAGATCGACCGCGGTGAGGCCTGGGACCAGGCCGTCGCCCGCGGCCGGGCCGTCGCCGACTCCAAGGTGCACGGCGCGGCCCCGGCCGCCTACCGCGCACTGGACATCATCGCCGCGGCCAAGGACGGCGACCTGGGCGCCGGCTTCGACGCCGAGGACCGGGCGCTGGCCGACCTGATCATGGGCGGCGAGCTGCGCAGCGGCATCTACGCCTTCAACCTGGTCCAGAAGCGCGCCAAGCGCCCGGCCGGCGCGCCGGACAAGAACCTCGCCCGCCCGGTCACCAAGGTCGGCGTGGTGGGCGCGGGCCTGATGGCCAGCCAGCTCGCGCTGCTGTTCCTGCGCCGCCTGGAGGTCCCGGTCGTCCTCACGGACATCGACCAGGAGCGCGTCGACAAGGGCGTGGGCTACGTCCACTCCGAGATCGACAAGCTGCTCGCCAAGGGCCGCGTCAACCAGGACAAGGCCAACCGCCTCAAGGGCCTGGTCTCCGGCGTCCTCGACAAGGCCGAGGGCTTCGCGGACGCGGACTTCATCATCGAGGCCGTCTTCGAGGAGATCGGCGTCAAGCAGCAGGTGTTCGCGGAGGTCGAGGCGGTCGCCCCGGCGCACGCGATCCTCGCCACCAACACCTCCTCGCTGTCGGTGACCGAGATGGCGTCGAAGCTGAAGCACCCGGAGCGGGTCGTCGGCTTCCACTTCTTCAACCCGGTCGCGATCCTCCCCCTGCTGGAGATCGTCCGCGGCGAGCGGACGGACGACGCCTCGCTGGCGACGGCGTTCGGCGTGGCCCGCAAGCTGAAGAAGACCGCGGTGCTGGTGAAGGACGCCCCGGCGTTCGTCGTCAACCGCATCCTCACCCGCTTCATGGGCGAGATCCAGAACGTCATCGACGAGGGCACCCCGGTCGAGGTCGCGGAGCGCGCCGTCGAGCCGCTCGGCCTGCCGATGTCCCCGCTGGTGCTCCTGGAGCTGGTCGGCCCGGCCATCGGGCTGCACGTCTCGGAGACCCTGAACCGCGCCTTCCCGGAGCGCTTCACCGTCTCGGAGAACCTCGCGGCGGTCGTCAAGGCCGGCAAGCGCGGCTTCTACGTCCACGACTCCGGTGCGCCGGTCCTCGACCCCGAGGTCGCCGCCCTCCTCAAGCAGGGCGACACCGTCCTCACCGAGGAGCAGACCCGCGACCGCGTGCTCGACGCGGTGGCGCAGGAGATCGGCCTGATGCTGGAGGAGGGCGTCGTCGCCGAGGCGCAGGACATCGACCTGTGCCTGATCACCGGTGCGGGCTGGCCCTTCCACCTGGGCGGCATCACGCCGTACCTGGACCGCGCGGGCGTCTCCCAGCGGGTCAACGGCAAGCCGTTCCTGGAGCAGGGCGTCGCGAGCGTGCCCGCGTAACGCCTGATCTCACGGCGAACGGGTCGTACGGGATGATCTCCCGTACGGCCCGTTCGCGTTGCGGGCCCGGAACGGGACGGAGGGGCGGTGGCGGTGCGGGGCGTCGGCGGGCGGCGGGGGGCGGGGATCGCGCGTGCGGTGCTCCGGCGGCCGGCCTGGCTGGTCGCGCTGCTGGCCCTGGTCGTGCTCGCGCCGCTGTCGGCCCCGGTCGAGGGCGCTCGGGCGGCGCGGGACCGGCTGCGGGTCGCCACCTGGAACATGTGCGGCGTCGAGGCGTGGAACTGCCGGGGCACCGGCGGCGGTGACCGCAAGGTCCGCGCGCTCACGGAGCTGGCCGAGGCGGACGGCGCGGACGTGATCCTGCTGCAGGAGGTCTGCGCGAGGGACCTGGCCGCCGCCCGGCGGGCGCTGGGGCGCGGCTGGGACGCGGTCTTCAGGGGGTACGCCCACCGCGCCGCCGGCGGGCGGTTCACCCCGGTCGACTGCACGCCGCACGGCCGGGGCCGGGCGGGCGTCGCGGTTTTGGCCTCCTCGCCGCTGCTCCGGGTGGCGGCGGTGGAGGCGCAACAGCCCGAGGTCGGACTGCACCGCGGAACTCTCTGCGCGACGGTGCTCGAACCGGCGCTCCGGGTGTGCGGCGGCCATCTGAGCCTGCCCGGCAGCGACCGGGCGCATCCGGGGTGGGAGCTGCGCGACGACCAGCTCGCCGCGCTGGTCGGCGCGGCGGGCGTCCGTACGGTGTTCGGCGGGGACCTCAACAGCACACCGCCCGCGGCCGCCGGCGACCAGGCCTGGATCTGGCCGCGCCCGGCCTTCCGCCGCTACCGGGAGTGCGACCAGCGGGACGCCTCCGCGCGCGGGGGCCGGGCGACGCTGGCGGGCGGCGGCAAGGTCGACTACCTCTTCACCGATCTGCCGCGCACCGCCTGCGCGGTGCGCGACACGTCCGCGTCGGACCACCTGGCCCTGGTCATGGAGGTCAGAACGGGCTGAGGAGCCCTCCGCCGGTCCGCGTCGCCCCGTGCACGACGCCGAACCGGACGACGGTCCGCCCGGACTCCTGGCCGGCCGCGTCGACGGCGTGGCACTCCACGGTGTGCTCGCCTGCGGCCCACGACCAGCCCGGCTCCCAGAACCAGCGGGTGTCCGGCGCCACCGGGGCGACGCCCAACCGCATACCGTCCTCGACGAACTCGATCCGGACGGCGCCCTCGGCGTACCCCGCCATGCCGATCAGCGGACCCTGGACCCGCTGGCCGGGTGCGGGGACGGCGACCGCCGGGGCGGGGGGCGGCCCGCCCGGAGCCGGTGGCCGGGCCGGTTCGGGCCCCGCCGCCGGGGCCTCGGACGCGGCGGCGACGGTGAAGACGACCTCGGCCCGCTGGGAGTGGTAGCCGGAGGCGTCGACCCCGAGCACGCGCACCGTGTGCGCGCCCACGCTCCAGGGGCGGCCGAGGTCCCAGCTCCAGGAGCCGTCCGGGGCGACCTCGGGGGCGCCGAGGAACTTGCCGTGCTCCCACACGCTCAGCCGTACCGCGCCCGGAGCCGCGCCGGCGAACGTGACCGGCCCTCCGTGGACCGTCCCGCCTGCCGCCGGGGCGTGCACCACGGGCGCGGCGAACGCCTCCTGGACCTGGGAGGTGGCCTTGAGGTAGGCGTCGATGGCCGACCTGTCGGCGTCGGGCCGCTCGCCGCCGCTGCGCACGAACCCGAGGCGCGGCGCCATCCCGTCGATGAGGAAGTTGACCAGCCCCATCAGGACCGGGAGGTTGCGGCCGGTCACGTGCGCGTGGTCGACGATGTGGGGGGAGTCGCTGAAGATGAAGTTGAGGTTCTCGTAGCCGGCGAACAGCGGCAGGAAGGGCTCGACCTGCTCCGCGAACTGCTCGTCCTGGGGCGACGAGAGGATGTAGATGTTGGCGCCCCGGTTCGCCCCGGCCCTCACCAGGGCCGGTATCGCGTCGTCGATGATCTGCGTGTTCCGCTCGGTGACCTCGCCCATCATGTGCTCGGCGATGGAGGGGTACTGCAGGACGTAGCTGCCGATCCTGAACTGCGGGACCATGGACACGATGTTGCGGAAGCCGTACTTCAGGCCGAAGTAGAGGGCCGCGCTGCCCCCCTTCGACCCGCCCCACAGGGTGCACTGGTCGGCCGTCAGCCCCAGCGAGTGCAGCACGTTGGAGATCAGGGAGGCGACGGACCGCTCCAGCCCGAAGTCCATGCCCTCGCAGAGGTAGTAGCTGTTCTTGCCGTGGAAGCGGTCGCGGATCCAGAGGACGTTGGACCGGAGCGTGTCGAACACGCCGTTCGACCACCCGTAGTCGCCGGGCACGGAGAAGTTGGCGAAGACGACCACCAGGTGGCGGTTGCCGTTCCGGGCGTGCGCGAACCGGTACTCGACCGGGAAGGTCCCGGAGACGTCGATGCCGGTGTGCAGCGGGCGGCCGGGGGCTGCTGGGGACACGGCTCTGGGACTTCCCATCTCGTGCGGGGCGGGCGGTACTCCGGCGGGGCCCGGATCTCCCGGACCGCGGCCGCTGGTGGTCAGGTGGTCAGGCGTGCTTCACGGAGAAGGACAGGTCGTTGTCGTCGGTGATGTACGCGACGGTCCGGTGGGGGACGCCCAGGTCGGAGCGGTCCACCGACGAGGGGAACCGGTCGGTGTGCTTGCGGCGGATGATGTCGCCGCCGATCCGTCCGGCCCGCGTCTCGGTCCCGTCCCCGATCCGTATCCACAGGTCCCAGAGGTCGGTGGCGGCGAGGCGGCGGACCAGGAACTCCCGGTGCGGGACGGCGAACGTGATCGAGGCCCCGCCGGCCGGCTGCGCCGGGACGGCGAACTCGACGGCCCGGTCGCTCCGGTGGCGCAGCACGGCGTGGAGCGCCGTCCCGGCCTGGACGGGGCGCGGGAGCAGCAGGCCGACCTGGAAGGCGGTGCTGCCCTCGCCGACGACGACCTGGTCGATCTCCGCGTGGGCGGGGCGGTACCAGGTGCGCAGGGCGATGAAGTCGTCGATCGTCCGGTAGGGGATGGCGGAGGAGACCCCCTGGGCGTCCAGCCAGGGCGCCTGCCCGCTGAGGTACTGGGTCTCCACCCCTTCCGCCGTGACGCGTTCGTCCTGGCCCTCGGGGGTGCGCAGCCGCAGGTCCCAGGTCCCCTCGTGGGGTCGCAGCAGCCGGGGGTCGATGACCGTCTCGGTCCAGAGCCGCCCCCTGGCGTCCTTGACGAGCGCGCCCGGATCCAACGCCACCGTGCGGGTCTCGGGGCTGTCGCGGAGCTTGACGCTCACGGCGTAGCCGGTCGCGCCCTCGCCGGTGACCTTCAGCCGCAGCCGGAACCCGCCGCCCGGCTCCGCGATCAGGCGGCCCAGCGGCAGGACGCGGGGCGGCGAGCGGACCGGGTTGCGGGCGCGGTCGGCGGCGAGGTGGCCGAACAGCTCCTCGTACCGCTGGGCGATGACGTCGGGGGCGAAGCGGTACGCGTTCTGCCGGGCGGCCTCGCTCATGCGCAGGCGCGACTGGTCGTCGTTGATGAGGGCGAGCAGGCCCTGGGCCACGGAGTCCGGGTCGCCCGGCACGGCCAGGAGGCCGTCGACCCCGTGCTGGATGATCTCGCGCGGGCCGAGCGGGCAGTCGGTGCTGACGACCGGGAGGCCGGCCTGCATGGCCTCGACGATGGTCATGCCGAAGGACTCGTTGTCGGAGGTGACGGCGGCGATGTCGCCCTTGGCCCACTCGCTCTCCATCGGCGCGTGGGAGCCCATGAGCCGTACGTGGTTGTACAGCCCGCGCTCCATCACCAGCTCCCGCAGGGCCTGCTCCTCCTTGCCGGAGCCGTAGATCCGCAGGCTCCAGTCGGGCCGGCTGCGGACGACGGTCTCGAAGGCGCGGACGAGCACGTCGTACCGCTTCACCCTCACCAGCCGTCCGGCCGCCACGACGATGCGCCGGCCGCTCCGCGCGGGCATGGCGCTCGGCACCGCCACCGGGTTCGGGATGGAGAGGATGCGGGGGGCGGCCTGCGGCAGGACCGTCCGGTAGATCTCGGCGTCCGCCTGGGAGACCGTGACGAAGGCGTCCATCTCCGGGATGATCGCGTTCTGCCGCTCCCGCTGCTCGGGGATCTGCGAGTCGTGGGTCAGGTGCTCCTGCCCGATCCGGAGGTAGTCGCGCTCGCCGAAGTGCGCCAGGTACATGAGCAGCACCGGCCGGGTGGCGATGACGACCTCGGCGGGGGTCCCGTCGAGGTAGCCGCCGATCCGCTGGTCGGTGAGGGCGTTGTACAGCGGCGAGAACGAGGGCGTGCGCGGGCTCACCGCCGACGGCTGCCGGGAGAGCGGGTTCTCCTGGTCGGCGCTGCCGGCCCGGATGTCCACCAGGGGCGTCAGCCGGACGCCCGGCTCCAGGGTCCCCTGGGGGGTGTCGCGGGTGCGGAACACGGAGACGATCTCCACCTCGTGCCGCTGGGCCAGCGCGCCCGCCAGGTTGAGGGTGGCGCTGACCGTGCCGCCGATGCCGTAGGCGTCGTGCAGCAGAAAGGCGATCTTCATGGGGTGCCGGTCTTCCGTGGTCGGGCGGCGCGTGCCGCGCGAGGGGCTGGTCCGTGGCTGGTCCGGGCTGCGGCTCGGGGCGGCCGGGACCTCACATGATCACTCCCTCGTAGACCCGCTCGCCGGGAGGGGACGCCTCGAGCCGCGGCGGCTCCGCCTGCGGCCCTTCCTGGGTGAGGGGCCACCGCGGGTCCTGCCGGACGGCGGACCGCGGAGCCGTCCGGACCTGCTGGATCGGCTGCGTCGCCTGCTGGACCGGCTGCGTCGCCTGCCGGCCCGGCTGCGTCCGGTCCGCGGTCGGGCGGGCCGGGAGGCTCCCGCGGACCGGCGCCGTGCCGACGGCCGGGGCCTGTGCCCGCTCGGGGGCGAGGTCGCCCCCCGCGACCAGGACGCGGTCGGTCAGCCGGGCGGAGGCGTACCCGTCGTCGAGATCGCAGAACTGGTCCTGGAACCAGCGGTAGCGCTCGGCGTACGCGGCCTGGATGCGGTCGACGTCCCGGATCGCCGAGACCAGCTCGGCCGACTCCGACAGCAGGGGGCCCGGCGCGCTCTCGGCGAACTCGAAGTAGAACCCGCGCAGGGTGTCGCGGTAGTGGTCCAGGTCGTAGGTGAAGAACAGGATCGGCCGCCCGGTGTTGACGTAGTCGAACATCAGCGAGGAGTAGTCCGTGATCATCACGTCGGTGATCAGGGAGAGGTCCGCCATGTCCGGGTAGTCCGAAACGTCGAAGACGAAGCCGTCCCCGGCGCCCGGCACCGGGTCGACCACGTTCGGGTGCCGACGGACCATCAGGACGTGGTCGGCGCCCAGGCGCGCGCGGGCGTCGTCGAGGTCGATCCGGAAGTCGAACTTGTACTTCCCCGGAGCGTAGAACTGGTCGTCGCGCCAGGTGGGGGCGTACATGATGATGCGCTTGCCGGGCGGGAGGCCGATGCGCCGGCGGATCTCGGCGGCCCGCTCCTCCGTTCCCGGCCGGCGCAGGAGGTCGTTGCGGGGGTAGCCGCACTCGACCATCTCACCGGGGAACTGGAAGGCGCGCTGGAGGATGGGCGTGGAGAAGCTGTTGGGCGAGACCAGCATGTCCCAGTTGCGGACCTCCTTCGCGACCCGCTCCAGGTAGCGCTGGTCGGCGAAGTGCACCGCCTCGATGTCGTGGCCGATCTTCTTGAGCGGGGTGCCGTGCCAGGTCTGCACGACGACCTGCTCGGGACGCTTCTCGAACCAGTCGGGGAGGTGGTTGTTGGCCACGACGTACCGGCAGGTGGCGAGCGCCTCGTACCACTCCTGGGACCACATGCGCACGGGCCGGGCCGTGGGGGGCAGCTCGACCTGGTCGTCCCGGACGACCCACAACTGCTCCAGGTCGACGCCGCGCCGGACCATCTCCTCGTGGACGGCGCGCGGGCTGTCGGAGTACTGCGTGCCCTTGAAGGCGTCGAAGAGCACGGCCGGCCTGATCTCCTGGCGCCGGGCCTGCGGGTACGCCTTGGTCCGCAGCAGCTTCTGGCGGTAGGGGCCGCGGGCGTCCTCGGCCATCGCGGAGCGGACGAGCAGGGAGAGCCGGTCGTACCCCTCCGCCTGGAGGTCGTAGCCGCGTCCGGCCAGCTCGGCCTCCTGGGGGAACGCGGCGACCAGGTCCTGCTCGATCTTGAACATGAGGTCGGGCGACCGGTCGGCCGGGGCGACGGACGAGGGGTCCTGCCGCCGCAGGAAGAAGTCCCAGCGGCCGGCGGCCAGCGGGATGGCGCCGGCGAGGGTGCGCATGGCCGCCGGGGTCACGACGCACCGGAAGCGGCGCCCGTCCCACTCCAGCGGCACGGCCCGCTCGGCCCCGTGGGCCCGCGACCTGACGACCACGTGGGCGCTGGCGTGCTCGGCCGGGGTCAGCAGGTCCGCGCCGGAGTAGTGGCCGACGATCTCCAGCGAGCCGTCGTCGCGCCAGCGGCACTCGCTCACCAGGGGCAGCGCGTCGCGCTCGAAGAGCACGACGTAGCCCGAGCCGTTGCGGTGGACGACGACCTCGCGGTCGCCGCGCTCGGTCTGCACCTGCGCGGGCAGGCGGTAGTGGCCGTCCGGGGCGCCCTCGGCCATCACCGGGTACAGCGGCGCCTTGCGGCCCTCCATGTGCACGACGAACTTCCAGCCGTTGCTGCCCATGGTCCACGCCTGGGGTACGGAGGTGTCCCCGTCGGCCCGCGAACCGGGGACGAGGTTGCGCAGCGGCACCCGCGTCGTGAAGGTGCACCAGCCCTCCCCGCCGGGCTTGAAGGCCAGCCAGGAGTCGTGCCGGCCCGCGCCGTTCATGCTGACGACCCGGAGCTTGCCCCACTCGGGGACCTTCGGGGCCAGGTAGACGCCGCCGAGTTCGAGGTGCTCGCCCACGACCCGGTGCCGGGTGATGCGGCAGCGGACCCGCTCGACGCGGAGCTTGAGGGAGCCCTGGACGAAGAGCGGGACGATCCGCGTGTTCTTGTCGACATAGCGGTACGGAGGGTTGGCGGCGGTGCCCGCGCCGCCCCGGCCGACGCTCTTGTACCGGAAGAGGCCGCGGCTGAACACGCCTGCGGCGACGTCCCAGGTGCCCTCGACCCACTCGCCCTTCTTCTTGAGCCGGGTGGTGTCGAACCGGCTCTCGAAGCCGGCCCAGTCGTAGCAGTAGCGGTTCTGGTTGGAGTACTCGGTCGCCTGCGGGTAGTAGGTGGTCCGCGCCAGGTTGATCATCTTGCTGCCGGACTTCTTGTTCCGCAGCGCCAGGGCCTTGGTCGACATGTGCTTCTTGTGCACGTTGATGAAGCGCACGTACGCGGAGCCGGTCAGCGTCAGCCACTCGTCGTCCCAGCTCGCCCCGGTGAGCGAACTGGCGGGCGACAGCTCCGAGGTGAGGCGGTAGTCGCTCTTGTACAGACCCGTGCGGCGGTTCCCCAGGTGCGGGTAGTTCAGGTAGCGGCGCAGCCGGCGGCGCACGGGCAGCGGGCCGCCCTTGCGCTCGAACTCGATGACGTCCAGCAGCTCGCCGAGCCGCCCCTGGTGGACCAGCAGCCACTTCACGCGCGCGTCGGCCGGCAGCTCCTCGATGAGGTCGTCGTCCGCCTCCCCCAGGAACTCCTGGGCCGCGTGCATGAAGGCGTCGCGGTACTCCTCGTCCGCGTCGGGGAGCACCTTGAGGTGGAGCATGAGGTCGGACTTGAGGCAGGCCAGGTCGTACTTGCGCTTGTGCTCCTTGTACGAGCGCGACCGGTGCCGGCCCAGGAAGCGGCTGACGGACTGCACGGCGGCGACCCGGTCGCGCAGGTTGTCGACCTCGGTGTGCCGCTGGGTGATGGAGGGCGCCGCGCCGCCCTCACGGCGCCGCCAGAAGTAGACGATGTCGGTGATGACATCGACCTTCCGCGCCTTGAAGTGCGCGAACATGTTGACCCAGGAGTCCTCGTAGAGGACCCCTTCGGGAAACCGGATCAGGTGGTGGTCCCAGAAAGCGCGGCGGAACACCTTGTTCCAGACGGTCCGGTCGTAGATCAGCGCCTCGAACCGGGTGATGTGGGTGCCGCGGCGGTCTTTCTGCATCGGCCCCTTGTGCAGGGGGGACTGCCACTTCTTGGTGGAATTCATCATCTGGACGTTGCCGGAGACGAAATCCGAGCCGGACTCCGAGAGCGTGCGTATCAGCAGTTCGTAGGCGTACTCGGGAATGACGTCGTCGCCGTCGGCGAACACCAGGAACTCGCCGGCCGGGTGCATGGCGTCCAGTCCCGTGTTCCGGGCGTGGCCCGGTCCGTGCGACTCCTGGCGGATGAGCCGGAAGCGCGGGTCGCGGGCGCAGAACCCCTCGGCGATCGCCGTGGACCCGTCGGTCGAGCCGTCGTCGACCATGACGACCTCGAAGTCGCGGAACGTCTGGCGGGCGATGGACTCCAGGCACTCGTCGAGGTAGATCTCCACGTCCTGAAAGGGGACGACGACACTCAGACGAGGCCCAGAGGCCATGCTTCACACTCCCGTTCACGGCAGTGGCGAGCACTGCGGCCACCACCAAGATCCAACTCTGCGCTCCGCCCTCTCCCGAGCCCCCGTTGGCCCAGAGTCGGTCTTCCTCGATCACCGGTCGATCAGGTTGCGAGGCTGTAGCACCGTACGCAAATCTTAAATGAACATTAAAGGATGTCAATGTGAGAATCAGGTGACGATGCGTCGGCAGTCCTGGACAGGGCCACGTGATTCATGTCATGCGTTCGGTATGGCGGCCGTTCGGGCGGAACGGGTTTCAGAGGGTCCGCCAGTCGTCGAGCGTGAGACCGGGACCCTCCACCTGCCGCGCCAGCCTCGGCGCGCCGTCCCCGCCGACCACCGCGACCACCAGCCGGCCGTAGGCGTCCAGCGCCAGCGCGGGCGTCCCCAGACACGGGACGCCCGTGTCCGACCACCACATCCCGTTGGCCTCGTCCTCGGTGACGCCCAGGCCCACCGCGGCCGTCCCCTCGACGCCCCGGTGGACCAGCACCGTGCAGTCGTAGCCGTCCAGCGCCACCCTGATCGCCGCGTGCGCGCCGTCCCCCGGAGCCCCGCCGAGAGCCATCGGCCACGCCCCCGGACGGAAGGCGACGACGCCGCCGGCCGGATCGGTCCAGTAGAAGGTGGCCCGGCCGGGCGCGGTCTCCAGCCCGGCCGCCGTGCCCGCACGCACCGCCAGGCGCGAGGGCCGGGCCTCGTGCCAGCCGCCGCCGGGCTCCTTCTGCCGCCAGTGCAGCGTGCCCCCCTCGGTCGCGGCGAAGAACTCCACCGTCCCGGAGGCGAGCGCGACCACCGCGGGGTCCCCCGCGAGGTTCGCCCCGCGCAGGTCCTCCCAGCCGTGCCACTTCCCGTCGGGACGCTCACGGCGCAGCATCAGCCCGCCGCCCGCGTTGCGGAGCGCGATGTGGACCTCCCCCGACGCGCTCACGGCGGCGACGGGGGCGCCGATGCGGTAGCCCCCCTGCGACTCCTTGTGGGGATTGCCCAGGGAGTGCCAGGCCGAGACCGGCCGCCCGGTCTGGTACTGGATCGCGTGGACGACGTCGGCACGGACGGTGGAGCCCGAAACCTGCTCCCGCCGGCCGACGAGGTGGACGTAGGCGTCGGCGTCCTGCACGACGGAGAGATCGGTCAACCGCCCCGCCGTCGCCAGGTCGGCGCACGTCCACGCGTCGCCGCCCGGACGCCCCTGGGTCCAGCGGCGCAGCCCGTCGGAGCCGTGCGCGTACACGGTGAGCCGGCCGTCCTTGCCGCGGGTGAGCCAGATGCCGCTCCGCGTCCCGGCGGCGGAGGCGACCTGCGAGGTCGCGCGGGCATCACGTCCGAGCATGGCTGCGCCGTCACCTTTCCCCAGAGGGCATCCCTTTACGTCACGCCATGAACCCATCGCGCACGGTTTCGAATCTGCCACATCCTAGACCCCGGTCCGGGGCCCGGCTTCGCCCCCCGGAGCCGCGATGACCTGCCGAGCCGCGGCGGAAAAGCCGTGCGCCGCAGGTCGGCGGCGCACCCTGTACTCGTACACGCGCTCGATGGACTGTTTATAGTTCTTATCCACCACCCCACACGGACCGGCTCCTCCCCCCACCCGAGTCCACCGCCACAGCCCGACCGGGCCGCGAGACCAAGGACTCGAAAACAGGATGAGCAACGACGTCACCTCTCCGGGCTCCCGTGCGTCGCGCCGGGCGGCGAAGCCCCGCAAGCGCCGCGGGCTCAAGATCACGCTCGGCGTGCTCGTCGCGCTCGCCCTCGCCGGCGGCGGCGCCGCGTACTGGATGTACCAGGACCTCGACGGCAACATCCACGGCGTCGACATCGACGAGGCGCTGGGCGACGAGCGCCCGGAGAAGCTGCCCACCACCGGGCAGAACCTGCTCGTCCTGGGCTCGGACTCGCGCGCCGGGGCGGAGAACCGCAAGCTGGGCGGGGGCGCCGGCGTCAGCGGGGCCCGCTCCGACACCGCGCTGGTCGTGCACATACCCGAGGGCCGCACCGAGGCCGTCGCCGTGTCGATCCCGCGCGACACCCTGGTGACCAGGCCCGAGTGCGCCAAGGGGGACGGCTCGACGATGGCGTCCGCGGAGCGCGTCATGTTCAACTCGGTCTACTCCGCCGCCGGTCCGGCCTGTGTGGTCAAGACCGTCGAGAAGATGTCCGGCGTCCGGATCGACCACTACCTGGAGATCAACTTCGCGGGCTTCAAGGACCTGGTCGACGCGGTGGGCGGCGTCACCGTGAAGGTCGAGGAGCCGATCAGGGACAAGGCGTCGGGGCTCGACCTGGCCGCCGGGTCGCACAAGCTCGACGGCGCCGAGTCCCTCGCCTACGTACGGACCCGCGAGGGCATCGGCGACGGCAGCGACCTGGGCCGGATCGGGCTCCAGCAGCAGTTCCTGCTGGCCCTGCTCACCGAGATCAAGTCGCAGGACCTGCTGGGCAGTCCGGCGACCGCGTACAAGATCGCCAACTCCGCGACCAAGTCGCTGACGACCGACAAGGGACTGGCCTCGCTGACCTCGCTGAGCGAGTTCGCCCGCTCGATGAACGGCGTCGACCCCTCGTCCATGGAGACGATCATGCTGCCGGTCGCCTACGACACGGTGGACGAGAACCGCGTGGTGGCGGCTGAGCCGCAGGCCGGCGAGCTCTGGAAGGCGATCCGCACGGACACCGAGATCCCCGAATCGGCCAAGAAGTCCCCGGCCACCGGCGGCTGACCTGGCATCATGCCCGGATGACCGACGAGCGGACCCTGGTGATCGTCGACGCCGCCAACGTGGTGGGGTCGGTGCCCGACGGATGGTGGCGGGACCGGCGCGGGGCGGCCGAGCGGCTGCGGGACGCGCTGGTCCGGTACGCCGAGGAGGGGCTCCCCGGCTGCCCCGGCCCCGTCGACCTGGTGCTGGTCGTGGAGGGCGCCGCCCGAGGGGTGGCGCCGGCGCCGGGGGTGCGCGTGGAGGCGGCGCCCGGCAGCGGTGACGACCTGATCGCCCGTCTGGCCGCCGCCGCCCGCGGCGCGCGCCCCTGCGTCGTCGTCACCGCCGACCGGGGGCTGCGGCGGCGGGTCGAGGCGTACGGGGCCCGGGGGGGGGGGGGGGGCGCGGGGGGGGGGGGGGGCGCGGGGCGGGGGGGGGGGGGTTCGATCTCCGCTCTTCTCTTTCTGGGTGGACGGGTGGCGGCGCAGGTAAACCTC
>NZ_JBVJCD010000084.1:0-20821 GCF_055588985.1 Streptomyces sp. NPDC041970 | reverse complement strand
CCCCCCCCCCCCCCCCCCCCCCCCCCCCCCCCCCCCCCCCCCCCCCCCCCCCCCCCCCCCCCCCCCCCCCCCCCCCCCCCCCCCCCCCCCCCACCGCCCGTTCAGAGGTACCGCTGGATCTCCCGCCGGGCCAGCGACCGCTGGTGCACCTCGTCCGGCCCGTCCGCGAGCCGCAGCGTGCGCGCCGCCGCCCACAGCTCCGCCAGCGGGAAGTCCTGGCCCACCCCGCCCGCGCCGTGCAACTGCACCGCCGCGTCCAGGATGTCCACCACCGCGCGGGGCGTGGCGATCTTGATGGCCTGGATCTCCGTGTGCGCGCCCCTGTTGCCCACCGTGTCCATCAGCCAGGCCGTCTTCAGCACCAGCAGCCGCACCTGCTCCACCGCGACCCGCGCGTCCGCGATCCAGTTCCGCACGACGCCCTGGTCGGCGAGCGGCCGGCCGAACGCCGTACGGTCCACCGCCCGCCGGCACATCAGCTCGATGGCCCGCTCCGCCATCCCGATCAGCCGCATACAGTGGTGGATCCGCCCCGGACCCAGCCGGGCCTGCGCGATGGCGAAGCCGCCGCCCTCCTCCCCGACCAGGTCGGCCACGGGCACCCGCACGTCGTGGAAGACCACCTCGGCGTGGCCGCCGTGCGCGTGGTCCTCGTACCCGTACACCCGCATCGCGCGCCGCACCTCCACCCCCGGCGCGTCGCGGGGCACCAGGACCATCGACTGCTGCCGGCGCGGGTCGCCGCAGTCCGGATCGGTCTTGCCCATCACGACGAAGACCGCGCAGTCCGGGTTCATGGCCCCGGAGATGTACCACTTGCGGCCGTTGAGGACGTACTCCCCGCCGTCCCGGACGATCCGGGTCTCGATGTTGGTCGCGTCCGAGGACGCCACGTCGGGCTCCGTCATCGCGAACGCGGAGCGGATCTCCCCGGCGAGCAGCGGCTCCAGCCACCGCCTCCGCTGCTCGGCGGTGCCGAACTGGGCCAGCACCTCCATGTTGCCGGTGTCCGGGGCGGCGCAGTTCAGCGCGGTCGGCGCGAGGTGCGGGGAGCGCCCGGTGATCTCCGCGAGCGGCGCGTACTGGAGGTTCGTCAGCCCGGCCCCGTACTCCGCGTCGGGCAGGAAGAGGTTCCACAGGCCCTGCCGGCGGGCCTCGGCCTTCAGCTCCCGTACGACCCGCGGGGTCTGCCACGGCGAGGCGAGCAGGGCCCGCTGCTCCTCGGCCACCGGCTCGGCCGGGTACACGTGCTCGTCCATGAAGGCGAGCAGCCTGCCCCGCAGCTCCTCGGTGCGGGCGTCGAACGCGAAGTCCATGGTCAGCCTTCCTGGAGGGTGGTGAGGCCGTGCTCGATGAAGACGGGGACGAGGTCGCCGATCCGGTCGAACCCGGCGCCGACGGTCTGGCCGAGGGTGTAGCGGTAGTGGATGCCCTCCAGGATCACGGCGAGCTTGAACCAGGCGAAGGCGGTGTACCAGGCGATGGCGGAGGCGTCCCGGCCCGAGCGGGCCGCGTAGCGCTCGACCAGCTCGGCGGGGGCCGGGTGGCCGGCCGCGCCGCTGGTGGTGGAGACGGGCGAGCCGGGCAGCGCCAGGTCGGAGCTGTACATCACCAGCAGCCCGAGGTCGGTCAGCGGGTCGCCGAGCGTGGACATCTCCCAGTCCAGGACGGCCCTGATCCGGTCGTCGGGGCCGAGCAGGACGTTGTCGAGGCGGTAGTCGCCGTGGACGACCGCGGGGGCGGGGGAGCGGGGCAGCTCGCGGCCGAGCGCGGCGTGCAGCTCGTCGACGCCGGCCAGCGCGCGGCCGCGGGAGGCGTCCAGTTGCCTGCCCCAGCGCCGCAACTGCCGCTCCAGGAAGCCGTCGGGCCGTCCGAAGTCCGCGAGCCCCACCGCCGCCGGGTCCACGGCGTGCAGGTCCACCAGGGCGTCCACCAGGCCGAGGACCGCCGCACGGGTGCGCTCGGGGCCCAGCGGGGCGAGCTGCTCGGCGGTGCGGTACGGGGTGCCCTCCACGTACTCCATCACGTAGAACGGCGCCCCGAGCACCGTCTCGTCCTCGCAGAGCAGCACCGGCCGCGGTACCGGCACGGCCGTGGGGTGCAGGGCGCTGATCACCCGGTGCTCGCGCCGCATGTCGTGCGCGGTGGCCAGCACGTGCCCGAGCGGCGGCCGGCGCACCACCCACCGGTCCGTCCCGTCCGTGACGGCGTACGTGAGGTTCGAGCGGCCGCCCTCGATCAGGCGCGCCGCGAGGGGGCCGCTCACCAGCCCCGGCCGCTCGTGGTCGAGGCGGCGGCGCAGCGCCTGCGGGTCGAGACCTGGCGGGTGTGGGCTCATGGGTGCACCTCCGGGCGACGGGACGGGTCCGGCCCATCATGCCGACCAGTCGGTATGTCGTCCACCCCCGGTGGCCCGCCGCAACCCGCGGCCCTGAGTTGCGCGGGGCCCGGTCCGCGCCGAAGGTCGAGGAATGAAGGCGATCAGCTACAGCGCGTACGGTTCCGCCGACGTCCTGGAGTACGGCGAGCGGCCCGAGCCCAAGGTCGGCCCCGACTCGGTCCTGGTGAAGGTGCGGGCGGCCGCGGTGAACCCGGTGGACTGGAAGGCCCGCGAGGGCTATCTGCGAAGCGGCCTCGACGCGGTCTTCCCGGTGATCCCCGGCTGGGACGTCTCCGGGGTGGTCGTCCAACCCGGCGTCGCCGTCGACGAGTTCGCGGTGGGGGACGAGGTCATCGGCTATGTGCGCGAGGACTTCCTCTCGCGCGGCACGTTCGCCGAGTACGTCGCCGCCCCCGTGCGGACCCTCGCCCGCAAGCCGCTGCGCCTCGGCTTCGAGGAGGCCGCGGGCCTGCCCCTGGCCGGGCTGAGCGCGTACCAGGTGCTGCACCGCACCCTGGAGGTCCGCGAGGGCGACACGGTCCTGGTCCACGCGGCGGCCGGCGGCGTCGGCTCGCTCGCCGTCCAGCTCGCCCGGCACTCCGGCTGCCGGGTCATCGGCACCGCGAGCGCCCGCAACCACGCCTACCTGCGCGACCTCGGCGCGGAGCCCGTGGAGTACGGCGAGGGCCTCGTCGACCGGCTGCGGGAGCTGGCCCCCGAGGGCGTCGACGCCGCCTTCGACACGGTGGGCGGCGACGCGCTGCGGGCCTCGGCGCAGACCCTCGCACCGGGCGGCCGGCTCGCCTCCATCGCCGACAGCGAGGTGCTGGCCTACGGCGGCCGCTACGCCTTCGTCCGCCCCGACGCGGCGGACCTGACCCGGCTGGCGGAGCTGGCCGACGAGGGCGTCGTCACCATCCATGTGGACCGGGTCTTCCCGCTGGAGCGGGCGGCCGAGGCGTACCGGCTGAACGAGGAGGGGCGCACCCGCGGCAAGATCGTGGTGACGGTGGACTGGGAGAGCTGACGGCCCGCCCGTCGCGGGCCGGTCCCGGCGCACGAGCGGCGGCCCACCGGCCGCCGGGGCGCCGCCCGTACGGACGCCGGACCCGCCGCCGTACGGGCGGCTCCCCCGCCGCAGGCCGGCGGCCGTACGGGCCGGGCCCTCACAGGACCATCGCCGCCGCGCACACCCCCAGCGCCACCGTGCACAGCGCGGCCGCCGCGGCGCCGCGCGGCGCCAGGGCCGCGGGCCGCGCCACCGCCATGGCCGCGCCCCGTCGGCGGGCCGTCCGCAGGAGCCCCAGCCAGGCCGCCCCGCCGAGCGCCGCCGCGAGCAGGGCGACCGGGTCCGCCCCGTCGAGCAGCGCCCGCCGCCCCGCGAGCAGCGCCACCACCGTGGCCGACAACGCGGTGCGCTGCCAAGCCAACCGGGTCCGCTCGGGCTGGAGTCCGGGGTCCCGGCCCCGCGCACCGGTCACCGGCCCCGCCGGTCGAGGAGGACCACCACCGCCATCGCCACGGCGGCGGCCGCGACCAGGAGGCTCAACAGCGTCGGGAACCGCGACAGGGGCAGGTCCTCCCCGCGCCGCATCGCCAGCTCGCACCGCACCCAGTGGTCGACCGCCCACAGCGCGCAGAGCACCCCGGCGGCCAGCAGCCCCAGGGCGAGCCCCGTCCCCATGCCCCACACCAGCTCCGGCAGGAACTGGTCCACGGCGAACCCGCCGCCGATCAGGGCCAGGGACGTCCGGATCCAGGCGAGGAAGGTCCGCTCGTTGGCCAGCGAGAACCGGTAGTCGGGCGTCTTCCCCTCCTCCCGGACGCGCCGCGGCGCACCCCACAGGCGCACGGTCCGCACGAACCCCCTCACCGGGGCGCGTCCGCTCCGCCCGCCGAGCGCCGGAACGCCCGCAGCCGCCGGTACGCCTCCAGGCCGTCGGGCACCCAGCTCCACTCGTCCAGGCGGCGCTCCAGCTCCGCCCCGTCGAGGAAGGCGTGCCAGGCGACCTCCTCGGCCTGCGGGGCGACCGGAAGCTCGCACCGCACCTGGTAGACGGCGGACCACCAGGTGTGCTCGGCGCTGGTGTACAGGAACCGGAACAGCGGCTCCGGCCGGGGGAGCCCCGAGACCCCCAGCTCCTCCTCCGCCTCGCGCAGCGCCGCCTCGTCGTACGACTCGCCCGCCCCCACCACCCCGCCGACGAACATGTCGTGGAACGAGGGGAAGACCAGCTTGGTCGGCGTGCGGCGGTGGACGAACACGCGCCCCTCGGCGTCCCGCGCCTCCACGAACACGCAGCGGTGGCGCAGCCTCCGCGCGGTCGCCTCCCCCCGCGTGGCCGTCCCCACCACCTCGTCGTTCTCGTCGACGATGTCCAGAATCTCCTCCGAGGGCGTCATGCGGCCCATCCAACCGCACCCGGACGGTTGACGTGGCAGCGGCCGGTACCCAAGATCGGACGCACGGGCGACACGACCGCCCGCGGAGCCCTTCCGGCCGTGCCCGTGCTTCCCGAGCCTCCCCGACAGGATGGAAACCATGGCGTACGACGCTGACGTGATCGTGATCGGGGCGGGGCTCGCGGGGCTCGTCGCCGCCGCCGAACTGGCCGAGGCCGGACGCTCGGTGATCGTCCTCGACCAGGAGCCCGAGCAGTCCATCGGCGGCCAGGCCCACTGGTCCTTCGGCGGCCTCTTCCTCGTCGACTCGCCCGAACAGCGCCGGTTGCGGATCAAGGACAGCCCGGAGCTGGCCCTCCAGGACTGGTTCGGCACGGCCGGCTTCGACCGGGAGCGGGAGGACCGCTGGCCGCGCCGATGGGCCGAGGCGTACGTCGACTTCGCCGCCGGGGAGAAGCGCTCCTGGCTGCACCGGCAGGGACTGCGGATCTTCCCGGTCGTCGGCTGGGCGGAGCGCGGCGGCTACGACGCGAACGGCCACGGCAACTCCGTGCCCCGCTTCCACATCACCTGGGGCACCGGCCCCGGCGTCGTCGCCCCCTTCGAGCGGCGGGTGCGCGAGGGCGTCGCCAGGGGCCTGGTCCACCTGCGGTTCCGCCACCGGGTCACCGGCCTCGCCCGCACCGCCGGGACGCTGGACACCGTCACCGGCGAGATCCTGGAGCCCAGCGGCGCCGCCCGCGGCGCGGCCAGCAGCCGGGAGGTCACCGGCGTCTTCGAGCTGAGGGCCCAGGCGGTCGTCGTCACCTCCGGCGGCATCGGCGGCAACCACGACCTGGTCCGCGCCCAGTGGCCCGCGCGCCTCGGCGCCCCGCCCGAGAAGATGCTCTCCGGGGTCCCCGCGCACGTCGACGGGCTGATGCTCGGCATCGCGGAGAAGGCGGGCGCCCACCACATCAACCGCGACCGGATGTGGCACTACACCGAGGGCATCGAGAACTGGAACCCGATCTGGGCCCGGCACGGCATCCGCATCCTGCCCGGCCCCTCGTCGCTCTGGCTGGACGCCCGCGGCAGGCGGCTGCCCGTCCCGCTCTTCCCCGGCTTCGACACGCTCGGCACCCTGGAGCACATCATGCGCTCCGGCCACGACCACACCTGGTTCGTGCTCGACCAGCGCATCATCGGCAAGGAGTTCGCGCTCTCCGGCTCCGAGCAGAACCCGGACCTGACCGGCAAGTCGGTCCGCGACGTGATCGGCCGCGCCCGCGCGGACGTGCCCGCGCCGGTCAAGGCGTTCATGGACCACGGGGCGGACTTCGTCGTCGAGAAGGACCTCGGCGCACTGGTGCGCGGCATGAACGCGGTCACGGGGGACGACCTCATCGACGAGGAGAGCCTGCGCCGCGAGATCACCGCCCGCGACCGTGAGATCGCCAACCCCTTCACCAAGGACCTCCAGGTCACCGCCGTCCGGGGGGCCCGCGCCTACTTGGGGGACCGCCTCATCCGCACGGCGAGGCCGCACCGCATCCTCGACCCGGCGGCGGGCCCGCTGATCGCCGTCCGCCTCAACATCCTCACCCGCAAGTCCCTGGGCGGCCTGGAGACGGACCTGTCCTCCCGTGTCCTGACCGCCGGGGGCGACGTGCTGCCCGGCCTGTACGCGGCGGGGGAGGCGGCGGGCTTCGGCGGCGGCGGCGTCCACGGCTACCGCTCGCTGGAGGGCACGTTCCTGGGCGGCTGCCTCTTCTCCGGCCGGGCCGCCGGGCGGGCCGCCGCCCACGCCACGGCCTGATCGCCCCCGGCCTGATCGCCCCCGACCGGTGCGCCCCCGACCGGTGCGGGCCGGTCCGGCTCGCGCCGCGCCCGCGGCGCCCGTACCGGGCCGGGGCCTCACCCGGCGGCCGTCGGCGGCTCCCAGCGCTCGACCACCCGGAACCGCTCCGCCACGACCATCGTCCCGTCGTCCACCGTGAACTCCGCGTCCCCCATCGCCTCCCGCATCTCCGCGCCGTGCCAGAACGCCTCGTGCGCCGCCCGCCACTCGGCCACCGACGTGTGCCCCTCGCCCTCGTCCCGCACATGGCCCAGGTCGACCGAGCCCAGCGGCAGCACCCGTACGCCGGTCACCTCCACCACGGCCACCTCCCGGCCGGCGGAGTCGATCAGCGCGGAGCGCTCGCCCACCGGCGGCAACTCCTCGTCCTCCAGCTCGTATTCGGCCAGCAGGCCGGTGGTGGAGACCTTCTCGCCGGAGAGGACGGCCGCCACCAGGCGGTCCCGCAGGGGGCCGGGGAAGGCCAGCAGGAAGGGCTTCAAGGGTTCGCGGTGCTCCATCCCGCCAGTGTCGCAGGCGGGCCCGGCGCGCCGCCCAGGCCCGCTCCCGGTCCGCCCCGGCGGCGGCTCGATACGCCCAGAACAAGCCAACTCTTCCGCGTTTCCGGGCAGTTGACGTGTGATCGCCCTTGACGCGGGGCACGGGCTGCCGGTTTGCTGTGCGCGATCATCCGCTCGCACACCGCGTCGAAAGAAGTCTGCGGCATGTCCCCGCCCCCGCCGCCCCTGGGCCGCTCCCGCCGTCGGGGCGGCCGACCGGACCACGCCTTCGACACGGCCCTCGACGACCTCGAACTCATCGACGCGCGCGCCCAGCTCGCCCAGGGCAGATGGGCCGACGCCCGCGCCCTGCTGGCGGCCACCGGGCGGGACTGGGACCGCCGGGGCCACCGGCTCCTGTCCCTCGCCGAGACCCCGTCCGCCCTCGACTGGGCCGGCGACTGGCTCCTCGTCGAACCCGAGAGCACGGACGCGGCCGCCCTCCTGGGGTGCGCCGCCGTCGCCCGCGCCCTGCGCCCCAAGGCCCGCGCCGGCGACGCCGCCCGCGCTCGGGAGACCTGCCTGGCCGCCGCCCGGCTCACCCCCGAGGACCCCACGCCCTGGCTCGCCCTGCTCCTGCTGGACCGGCTCCGCGCGGGCGGCGACGAGAGCGGCCGGCTCTTCGAGGAGGTGCGCTCCCGCCACCCCGAGCACCACCACGCCCATCACGTGATGACCGGCCTGCTGGCCGAGAGCCGCCCCGAGAGCGGCCAGGACCCGCTCCACGAGGTGTACGACTTCGCCTCCTGGGCCGCCGAGCAGGCCCCCGCCGACTCCCCGCTGGCGGTGCTCCCGGTCGTCGCCCACGCCGAGCGCTACCGCGTCCTGGTCGCCGCCGGCGTCGAGCCCGACGACCCGGCCGAGTCCGGCCACTGGTCGGGGCGCCGGGCCCGCCAGGTGATGAAGACCGCCTTCGACTGGTGGCTGGAGTGGGGCCGGGAGGACCATCCCCGCCACCGCGTCGACCTCAACTTCCTCGCCCACGCCAAGGTGTGCGAGGGCCGGCCCGCCGAGGCCGCGGCGCTGTTCCACCGCATCGGCCCGCACGCCACCGCCGAGCCCTGGTCGTACGGCGGCCACGAGCCCTACGCCGCGTTCGCCGCCGCCCGCACCTACGCGCTCGGCGCGCCGTGACCCGTGCCGGAACACCGGAAAACGCCACCTCCGAAGAAGGGACCACCCCGCCATGTCGACGGGCAGTTCGTACTCCAGTGACACCGAGGCCCCGAGAGCGATGAGCGGCACCGGCGGGATCACGACCTACAAGGGCACCGAACGCGCCCTGCGCGCCGACCGCCTCGGCACCACCGGCCTGCTCCTCTCGGTGGTCGCGGCCAGCGCCCCCCTGATGGTCGTCGCGGGGGTGATGCCCACGGTCTTCGGCGTGATGGGCGTCATCGGCCAGCCCCTGCTCTACATCATCCTCGGCGCCGTCCTGATCCTCTTCAGCGTCGGCTACGCGGAGATGAGCCGGCACGTCCACAACGCCGGCGCCTTCTACGCGTACATCGCACGCGGCCTCGGGCCGACCGCCGGGGCCGGCGCGTCGCTCGTGGCGCTGGTGGCGTACAGCGCGATGCAGGTCGGCATCTACGGCATCCTCGGCTTCGAGATCTCCGGCATCTTCGCCACCTACCTCGACATCGACGTGCGGTGGTGGGTGCCCGCCCTCGTCTCGGTCGTCGTGGTCGGCGTCCTGGGCTGGCTGAAGATCGACCTCAACGCGAAGGTGCTCGGCGTCCTGCTCGCCATCGAGTGCGCCCTCGTCGTCGTCTTCGACATCGCCGCCGTGAGCAAGCCGGGCCCCGAGGGGCTGTCGCTGCACGCCTTCAACCCGGAGACCCTGGCCGGGGCGGGCCTCGGCACCGCGCTCTGCTTCTGCATCGCCGCGTTCGTCGGCTTCGAGCAGGCCCCCGTGTACGCCGAGGAGACCAGCCGCCCGCAGATCGTGGTGTCCCGCGTGATGTTCCTCGCGGTCGGCTACGCGGCGCTGTTCCTCGCCGTCAGCTCCTGGGCCGTGACCGTCGCCGCCGGACCCGGCTTCGTCGCCGACACCTCCCTCAAGGAGGGCCCCGGCATGTTGTTCAGCCTCACCGAGGCGCGGCTCGGCTCCACGTTCACCGACGTGCTGCACGTCCTCTTCGTCACCGGGATGTTCGCGGCGCTCCTCAGCTTCCACAACGTGGTCGCCCGCTACGCGTTCGCGATGGGCCGCGAGGGGCTGCTGCCGGCCCGGTTCGGCCGCACCAACCGGGCCAGCGGCGCCCCCGGCACCGGCTCGATGCTCCAGTCCGCCCTCTCCGTCGTGATCGTGCTCGCCTTCGCCCTCACCGACGACCGCCCGGTCGGCGACCCCACCGCCCCGGTCCTGCGCCTGTTCACCTGGATGGGCAACGTCGGGGCGCTCGGCATCATCCTGCTGATGGCGGCCGCCTCCTTCGCCGTCATCGCGTTCTTCGTCAAGCGCGGCGCGGGCCGCGCGCAGGCGCCGCGGCTGGTCGCCTCCGCCCTCGCCGGGCTCGCGCTGCTGTCGATCGCCTTCTTCACCGTCCGCGACTTCGACGTCCTCGTCGGCTCCGGCCCCGGCTCCACCCTCCACTGGCTGCTGCCCGGCGTGATCGGCCTCGCCCTGGTCGGCGGGCTCGTGTACGGGGCGGTCCTGCGCTCGGTCAAGCCCGAGGTGCACGCCCGTATCGGCCTCGGCAACGAGGCGTTCCGGCTGGAGAAGGCGGCCGAGAGCCGGTCCGCCGGCCGCTGAGCCCCCGTACGGGGAACGCGCCCCCGCCGGTGTCACCGGGAGGGCGCGTTCTCGTACGGGAGCGGCCGGGGCCGCCGCTACAACACCAGCGACAGCAGCAGGATGAAGGCCATGGCGACCACGGAGATGAGGGTCTCCATCACCGACCAGGTCTTGACCGTCTGGCCGACGTCCATCCCGAAGTACTCCTTCACCAGCCAGAACCCCGCGTCGTTGACGTGGCTGAAGAAGAGCGAACCGGCCCCGACGGCGAGGACCAGCAGGGCCGCGTGCGAGGTGGACATGTCGGCGGCCAGCGGGGCGACCAGACCGGCGGCGGAGATGGTGGCGACCGTGGCCGAGCCCGTGGCGAGGCGTATCGCGACCGCGATGAGCCAGCCGAGCAGCAGGGCGGGGATCGACCAGTCCTCCGAGAAGTCCAGGATCATCCGGCCCACGCCGGCGTCGATCAGCGTCTGCTTGAAGCCGCCGCCCGCGCCGACGATCAGCAGGATCCCGGCGATCGGGGCGAGGGACTTCTCCACGGTCGCGGAGATCCGGTCCTTGGTGAACCCGGCGGCCCGGCCGAGGGTGAACATCCCGACCAGGACGGCCGCGAGCAGCGCGATCAGCGGCGAGCCGATCACGTCGGTGACGCGCTGGACGCCGTCGTCGGGGTCGTCCACGACGATCTCGACGAACGCCTTGACCAGCATCAGCGCGACCGGCAGCAGGATGGTCGCCAGCGTCGCGCCGAAGCTCGGGCGGCGGTCCAGGTCCTCGGACGGACGCTGCGGGACCAGGTTCTCCGGCGGCTTCACGTCCACCCAGCGCGCGGCGTAGCGGGAGAACAGCGGACCGGCGATGACCACGGTCGGGACGGCGACCAGCACGCCGAGCGCCAGCGTCACGCCGAGGTTGGCGTCGAGGGCGTCGATCGCGACCAGCGGGCCGGGGTGCGGCGGGATGAGCCCGTGCATCACCGAGAGCCCGGCCAGGGCCGGGATGCCGATCCGCATCAGGGAGTAGTCGCCGCGCTTGGCGACGAGCAGCACCACCGGGATCATCAGCACGATCCCGACCTCGAAGAACAGCGGCAGCCCGATGATCGAGGCGATCAGCACCATCGCCCACGGCATGACCCGCCCGTGCGCCTTCGCCAGGATGGTGTCGACGACCTGGTCGGCGCCGCCGGAGTCGGCGAGCAGCTTGCCCAGGATGGCGCCGAGCGCGATGAGGACGCCCACGCCCGAGACGGTGGAGCCGAGCCCCGCGGTGAAGCTGGCGATCGTGTCGACCGGCGCCGCCCCCGCGAAGGAGCCGAGCGCGAGCGAGCCGATGGTCAGAGCCAGGAACGCGTGGGTCTTGAGCTTGGTGATGAGAAGGACGATGACGGCGATGCCCGCCAGGACGGCGATGCCCAACTGGGCGTTGCCGGCCGAGGTGATCGGTTCGGCGGCGTCCGCTGCCAGCATCTCGACGCTGAGACTGGTCACGGTGATGATCCTTCTAGCTGTCGAGCCGGCGCAGCGCGGCGACGGCTCGCTGGGTGATTTCCTCGGGAGTGCCGGACACGTCGACGCTCACCCCGGCCTCGTCGGCCTGGAGCGGCTCCAACGTGGCGAACTGGGAGTCGAGCAGCGCGGTGGGCATGAAGTGCCCCTTGCGCTCCGTCATCCGCTCCTCGATCAGCGCCCGGTCGCCGGTCAGGTGGAGGAAGACGGCGCCGGGCGCCCCGGCCCGCAGGCGGTCGCGGTAGATCCGCTTCAGCGCCGAACTGGAGACCACCCCGCCGAGCCCCGCCCGACCGTGGGCCCACCGGCCGATCGCGTCCAGCCAGGGGCGGCGGTCCTCGTCGTCCAGGGGGGTGCCCGCCGACATCTTGGCGATGTTGGCCGGGGGATGGAAGTCATCGCCCTCGGCGTAGGGAACGCCGAGTTCGGCGGCGAGCAGGGGACCGATCGTGGTCTTGCCGGTTCCTGCTACGCCCATCACCACGACGACGTGGGGGGTGCTCATGGGTGCCTCGCTGTCTTCTTCGACATCGGTCCGTCGCGCTACTGAAACCTATGAGGTACGACGTATTCAAGAGGATGTGATGTAAACGTCGTACTTTTCGCCCGGGGAGGCCGCCCCGTAAGCTGAGGCCATGACCGCACGGAGCCAGGGGCTGCATACGCATGTGCTGGACACCCTGGGTCTGGAGATCTGCTCCGGCCGGTTCCCTCCGGGCGGCGTCCTGCGCACCGACGAGCTCGCCCGGCGCTTCGACGTCTCCCGCACCGTCGTCCGCGAGGTGGTCCGGGTCCTGGAGTCGATGCACCTGGTCGCCTCGCGCCGCCGCGTCGGGGTGACCGTCCGCCCCACCGAGACCTGGAACGTCTACGACCCCCAGGTCATCCGCTGGCGGCTGGCCGGCGCCGACCGCCCCCGCCAGCTCCGCTCCCTCACCGTGCTGCGCTCCGCGATCGAGCCGGTCGCCGCGGCCCTCGCCGCCCGCCACGCCACCGCCGAGCAGTGCGCCGCCCTCACCGAACGCGCCCTCGGCATGGTCGCCACCTCGCGCGGCCAGCAGTTGGAGGGCTACCTCGAACACGACGTCGCCTTCCACCGCATCGTCCTCGACGCCTCCGGCAACGAGATGTTCGCCCGCCTCGGGGACGTCGTCGCCGAGGTCCTCGCGGGCCGCACCCACCACCAGGTGATGTTCGAGGACCCCGACCCGGCCGCCGTCACCCTGCACGTCCGGCTCGCCGAGGCGGTCCGCGAGGGCGACCCGGAGGCCGCCGAGCGGCTCACCAAGGAGATCGCGGCCGGCGCCCTGCACGAGCTGGACGTCCTGGCCCCGTAGACCCTCCCCCGCACGGGCGTACGGGACCGGCGCGGCCCCCTCGCGGCGCGGCGCCGTGACACCCTCCGGGGACGTACGGTTGTTCGCGTTCGATCTTCGCGGAGCCCAGGAGCAGGGAGAGCACGGTTATGGCGCAGCAGGTGCAAGGAGTCGTCGCACCGGGAAAGAACGAGCCGGTGCGGGTCGAGACGATCGTGGTCCCGGACCCCGGTCCGGGCGAGGCCGTCGTCCGGATCCAGGCGTGCGGCGTCTGCCACACCGACCTGCACTACAAGCAGGGCGGCATCAACGACGACTTCCCCTTCCTCCTCGGCCACGAGGCCGCGGGCGTCGTGGAGTCGGTCGGCGAAGGCGTCACGGACGTCGCCCCCGGCGACTTCGTCGTCCTCAACTGGCGCGCCGTGTGCGGCCAGTGCCGAGCCTGTCTGCGCGGCCGCCCCTGGTACTGCTTCGACACCCACAACGCGAAGCAGAGGATGACGCTGCTGGACGGCACCGAGCTGTCGCCCGCGCTCGGCATCGGCGCGTTCGCCGAGAAGACCCTCGTCGCCTCCGGCCAGTGCACCAAGGTCGACCCGGAGGTCTCCCCGGCCGTGGCCGGGCTGCTGGGCTGCGGCGTCATGGCCGGCATCGGCGCCGCCATCAACACCGGCCAGGTCGGCCGGGGCGACTCGGTGGCCGTCATCGGCTGCGGCGGCGTCGGCGACGCGGCCGTCGCCGGTGCGCGCCTGGCCGGCGCGGCGAGGATCATCGCGGTCGACATCGACGACCGCAAGCTGGAGACGGCCAGGAGGATGGGCGCCACCCACACCGTCAACTCCCGCACCACCGACCCCGTCGAGGCCATCCGCGGCCTCACCGGCGGCCACGGCGCGGACGTCGTCATCGAGGCCGTCGGCCGCCCCGAGACCTACCGGCAGGCGTTCTACGCCCGCGACCTCGCCGGCACGGTCGTCCTGGTCGGCGTCCCCACCCCGGAGATGACCCTCGAACTGCCCCTGCTGGACGTCTTCGGCCGCGGCGGCTCGCTCAAGTCCTCCTGGTACGGCGACTGCCTGCCCTCCCGCGACTTCCCCATGCTCATCGACCTGCACCAGCAGGGCCGCCTGGACCTGGCCGCCTTCGTCACCGAGACGATCGGCCTCGGCGACGTCGAGCAGGCCTTCGCCCGGATGCACGACGGCGACGTCCTGCGCTCGGTGGTGGTCCTCTGATGGCCGCGCGCATCGACCACCTGGTCACCTCCGGCGCCTTCACGCTCGACGGCGGCACCTGGGACGTCGACAACAACGTCTGGATCGTCGGCGACGACAGCGAGGCGATCGTCATCGACGCCGCCCACGACGCCGCCGCCATCGAGGCCGCCCTCGGCGGCCGCACGCTGCGCGCCATCGTCTGCACCCACGCGCACAACGACCACATCGACGCCGCCCCCGCCCTCGCGGACGCCACCGGCGCGCCGATCCTGCTCCACCCGGACGACCTGCCGCTGTGGCGGCAGACCCACCCGGACCGCGCCCCCGACGGCGAACTGGCCGACGGCCAGGAGCTGGAGGTCGCCGGCGCCACCCTCACCGTCCTGCACACCCCCGGCCACGCCCCCGGCGCGGTCTGCCTCCACGCCCCCGCCCTCGCCACCGTCTTCACCGGCGACACGCTCTTCCAGGGCGGCCCCGGCGCCACCGGCCGGTCCTTCTCGCACTTCCCGACGATCATCGACTCGATCCGGGACCGGCTGCTCACCCTGCCGGGCGCCACCGCCGTGCGCACCGGCCACGGCGACTCCACCACGATCGGCGCGGAGGCCCCGCGACTCGGCGACTGGATCGAGCGCGGCCACTGAGGACCGCGCACGTCACCCCTCCGGCCAGGCGGAGAGCCGCAGCCCGCTCTCGAAGCGGCGCGGCTCTCCACCGACCGGGTCGGTGAACTCCAGCACCCGCGCCAGCAACTGCAACGGCCGGGAGAAGTCCTCCACCGCCCCCTCCGGCTCCACCACCGGATACAGCGGATCGTGGAGGATCGGCGCCCCCAGCGCGTTCATGTGGACCCGCAGTTGGTGCGTCCGCCCGGTCGCCGGCAGCAGCCGGTACCGCCCCAGCCCGCCCCGCCGCTCCACCAGCTCCACCCGGCTCTCGCTGTTGGCCTCGCCCGGCTCCTCACGCGCCGCGAGCACCCCGCGCTCCTTCACGATCCGGCTCCGCACGGTCCGGGGCAGGGCCAGCTCCGGGTCGTACGGGGCCACCGCCTCGTACTCCTTGCGCACCAGCCGGTCCCGGAACAGCGTCTGGTACGCGCCCCGCTCCTCGGGCCGCACCACGAAGAGCACCAGCCCCGCGGTCAGCCGGTCCAGCCGGTGCGCGGGCTGCAGCGCGGGCAGCCCCAGCTCCCGCCGGAGCCGGGCCACCGCGGTCTCGGTGACGTGCCGCCCCCGCGGCGTGGTCGCCAGGAAGTGCGGCTTGTCCGCGACCACCACATGCGCGTCCCGGTACACCACCCCCACCGGGAAGGGCACCGGCTCCTCGGGCGCGAAGTCCCGGTGGAACCAGAGGCAGCGCCCGGCGGCGTACGGCTCCTCGCCCCGCACCGCCTCGCCGTCCGCCCCCACGAACCGGCCCGCGTCGAGCATCGCCGCCACCCGCGCCGCCCCGATCGCCCCGCCGAACCGCGCCGCCAGATGCTCCCCGACCGACCCCCAGCGCCCCTCCGCGTCCTCGGGCAACCGCACCCGCACCGCGTCGATCCCGTCCCGCTGGGGGAGCGGAGCCCCCACCGCTCCCCGGCGGCCCCTCATGCCCGCGCCGCCCCGCCGCGGACCGGGCAGGCGGACCCGCCGCCCGACTCCCCGAGCCGGCGCAGGATCTCCACGGAGAGCAGGTCCTCCTTGCCCTTGAAGGCGTCCGCGACCACCGGGTCGCCGGGCAGGACCGCCTCGGCGGAGACGTTGTCCTGGACGATCCGGGCGAGGTTGTCCAGGGCGACGAAGACCGGGTCGCGCGGGATCTCCACGGTCGGCAGGTCGATCAGATGGGTGGCGACCTTCGCCGGGTTCATGCAGCGCCGGACGATGATCGACGCCTGGTTCAGCTCGGACGTCGTCCAGATCGACAGCACGACCGTGTACAGGTCCTTCCACGCCTCCTCCCCGACGACCCCCCGCCACCTGCGCATGAGCCCTTCCACGCCGTGGATCTGCGCCGCGGCCGCGTACTCCATGGTGGTGCGGACGGCGGGGTACGCCCTGCCGGAGAAGTCCTGGAAGGACGCCAGGTCGAAGGCCCGGTCGCGCACCGAGGCGCGGACGAACGCGAGCGCCCCGTCCAGGATCGTCCGGCAGGCGTCTTCCAGCCCCTGGGGCAGAGCGGCCCTCCCCAGCCGTGCGCGGGCGGTGGCGAGCGTGGCGGCGTACTCCTGGAGCGGGCTGATCCAGCCGTGCGACCCGGCCCTCGCGGAGGCGACCATGTCCAGGTCGTGGGGGTCGATGCGAGCGGCGTTGGGGACGTTGGGCACCCGGTCGTCCAGATGGGCGGCGACGGTCGAGAAGATCCCCTGGGGGGCGTGGGCGATCGACTTCGCCAGCTCGAACAGCTCGGGCACCGGATTGGCGGTCTCCCGCCGGCCGTCGCCGCGGACGAGCGTGAACCTGCCGCCGGTGGCGTCGTTCTGGACGACGATCACCGGGCCCAGACGGCCGATCAGCGCGGACTTCAGCGCCGCGTAGTTCGCCCGCATCCCGGCGTTGACCGCCCGGATCGCGTCACGGGCCTCCGCCTCGGCGCCCGAGGCGCCCGCGGGGGCGGTGGCGGCGGCGGACGGGGCGGCCCCCAGGCACGCCGCGGCGCCGGCCGCCGACATCCCGTCGATGAACCCTCTGCGAGTGACCATTCCCGTCCTTCCCCCTGCGCGCGGACCTTGCCGCGCACCCCGCGGCGACCACCGGCCAGTGTCCCGGAGGGCGGCTCCCCGAGCGGCCCGCGCCACGCGCGTCGGCGTCCGGGGCGCCCGGCGCCGGTGGGGGCGAAAACGCAGAAAACCCCAGGTGACCTGGGGTTTTCGCTGGTGTCCGAGGGGGGACTTGAACCCCCACGCCCGATAAAGGGCACTAGCACCTCAAGCTAGCGCGTCTGCCATTCCGCCACCCGGACAAGGTGTCTGTCGCACGGGCCCTGGCCCGTTCCGACGTGGAAAACCATAGCAAACATTCAGGGGTGCTCGATCACGCCGATGGCTGTGAACGCCGCGTGACGGAGGGCGGGCGGCCTTGGGCGCGGGCCCGCGGCGCGGGAGGATGGGCGGGAGCACCGCAGCGACAGTGGAAGGAACCAGCGTGAGCGAGAGCAGCACGGACCGGACCGTCACCGGCGGCGACGCCGAGAGGGAGGTCGTGGACCTCTGTCGCGACCTGATCAGGATCGACACCAGCAACTACGGCGACCACTCCGGCCCCGGCGAGCGGTGCGCGGCCGAGTACGTCGCGGAGAAGCTCGCGGAGGTCGGCCTGGAGCCGCGGATCTTCGAGTCGCACAAGGGGCGCGCCTCCACGGTCGCCCGGATCGAGGGCGAGGACCCCTCCCGGCCGGCGCTGCTCATCCACGGGCACACCGACGTCGTCCCGGCCAACGCGGCGGACTGGACGCACGACCCCTTCTCCGGCGAGATCGCGGACGGATGCGTCTGGGGCCGGGGCGCCGTCGACATGAAGGACATGGACGCGATGACCCTCGCGGTCGTCCGGGAGCGGATGCGCACCGGCCGCAAGCCCCCGCGCGACATCGTGCTGGCCTTCCTCGCGGACGAGGAGGCCGGCGGCACGTACGGGGCCCGCTACCTCGTGGACAACCATCCGGAGCTGTTCGAGGGCGTCACCGAGGCGATCAGCGAGGTCGGCGGCTTCTCCTTCACCGTCAACGAGAACCTGCGCCTGTATCTGGTGGAGACCGCCCAGAAGGGGATGCACTGGATGAAGCTCACCGTGGACGGCACCGCCGGGCACGGTTCGATGATCCACAAGGACAACGCCATCACGGAGCTGTCGGAGGCCGTCGGGCGGCTGGGGCGGCACAAGTTCCCGGTGCGGGTCACCAAGACGCTGCGGCACTTCCTGGACGAGCTGTCCGACGCGCTGGGCACCGAGCTGGACCCGGAGGACATGGACGGGACGCTGGCCAAGCTGGGCGGCATCGCCAAGCTGATCGGGGCCTCCCTCCAGAACACCGCCAACCCCACGCAGCTCGGCGCGGGCTACAAGGTCAACGTCATCCCCGGCCAGGCGACCGCCCACGTCGACGGCCGCTACCTGCCGGGGTACGAGGAGGAGTTCCTGGCCGACCTGGACCGGCTGCTCGGCCCGAACGTCCGGCGCGAGGACGTGCACGCGGACAAGGCGCTGGAGACCACGTTCGACGGAGCCCTGGTGGACGCCATGCAGACCGCGCTGGTGGCCGAGGACCCGATCGCCCGGGCCGTCCCGTACATGCTGTCGGCCGGGACCGACGCGAAGTCCTTCGACGACCTGGGCATCCGGGGCTTCGGCTTCGCGCCGCTGAAGCTGCCGCCGGAGCTGGACTTCGCCGGGATGTTCCACGGCGTGGACGAACGGGTCCCGGTGGACGGTCTGCAGTTCGGCGTGCGGGTGCTCGACCGGTTCATCGACCACTCCTGACCCGCCCGCCCCTGCCTCCGCACTGATTAGTCCGGCTGTACGAATATGTCCGAACGAGTGAAACGAGCTGTTTACACGTAGCTCCGCCATCTCCTCCTCGTTACAAGGTTTGCGGTCCGCGGCTGGGGCCGCATTTCCCACTAGGAGGAATCATGATCAAGAAGGTCGTCGCAGTTGCGGCTGCTACGGGTGGCCTCGTTCTCGCGGGTGCGGGCATGGCTTCCGCCGACGCGGGCGCCCAGGGTGCCGCCATCGGCAGCCCCGGCGTGCTTTCCGGCAACGTCGTGCAGGTCCCGATCCACGTGCCGATCAACGTGTGCGGCAACACGATCTCCGTGATCGGTCTGCTGAACCCCGCCTTCGGCAACACCTGCGTCAACGCGTGACGTTGCACGTCGACCCGTAAGGGTTGAGCTCGTCCGGTCCCGGAGTGCACTCCATGCACTCCGGGACCGTTCGGCATTCGGCTCCCGCACGGTCATGTCCGGGGGTTTTTCGGAAGGCAGAAGGCAGGGAACGAACCTATGCGACAGGTCACTCGTAAAGGCCTGATCACCATGGCGGCGGCGGGCGGGGTCCTCGCGCTCGGCAGCGGCTACGCCCACGCCGACTCCGGGGCGTCCGGCACCGCGTCCGGCTCGCCGGGGGTGCTGTCCGGCAACTCGATCCAGGTCCCGATCGACATCCCGGTGAACGTGTGCGGCAACGGCGTCAGCGTCGGCGGACTGCTCAACCCCGTGACCGGGAACGGCTGCGGAAACGGATCAGCACCGTCCGACCGGTCCGCCGGACCGGGGTCCCCCGCGGCCGACGGCGGCCCCGGAAACGGCGCGCGGGCGGGCGGCGCCGACGCCGCGGACCGGCACGCGGGGCCGGGCGCGGACCACCGGGCCACCGGCGGCGGCGCCTCGGCGGAAGGGGTCGCACAGGGCTCGCCCGGCGTCCTCTCCGGCAACCACGTCGCCGTCCCGATCCACGTCCCGGTGAACGTGTGCGGCAACGGCGTCACCGTCGGCGGACTGCTGAACCCCGTCTTCGGCAACGAGTGCGTCAACGCCGAGATCCCGCCCCCGCCGCCCGAGCGGCCGGAGGTCCCGCCGGTCACGCCGGAGAAGCCGGTCGAGCCGCCGACCGCCCGTCCGCCCCGGCCGAACGCCCCCGAGCCGCAGGTCCTCCCGCACGAGCAGCTCGCGCAGACCGGCTCGGGCGGGCTCGACGTGATCATCCCGGCCGGCGCCGGACTGCTGGTGGCCGGCATGGGCTCGGTCCTCTACCGCCGCACCCGCGACGCCGCCTGACATCGGGCGCGCGCCACCGGCGTACGGCGACGGCGGCGGGCTCCGCGAGCGCGGGGCCCGCCGACCGTCACCAGGTGGCCCGGAGCTGGCGGATGATCCGTCTGCGCAGCCGCACCCGGCGGCTGCCGTCCAGGCGCCGCGTCAGGCGGTCCAGCTCCCAGTGTCCGTACTCGGCGTGGTCGGTCAGCAGGCGGGCCGCTTCGCTGCGGGACACCCCGCGCGGCACGTACACGTCGATGAATTCGTATTCCGGCATCGCATCTATTGTGCGGGCACCGCCCCGGTACGGATAGCGTCTGCACTATGTCTGATGCTGCGCAGCCCACCGCTGCCGAGGTACGTGCCGCCGCCGAAGCGGTCAAAGCCGCGATCGACCGTCACCTCGGCGCGGTCGAACGCCGTACCGGGGACGACGACCCCGCCGTCTACGAGGCGTTCAACGCCCTTGCCGCTGCCGCCGAGGTCTACGACGAACTCCTCTACGAGCGCCACGACGAGGTCACCCCTTTCGAGATCCCCGCCGCGGACGACTCCCTGCCGCCCTACGCCGGCCCCGCGGAGCCCAGCGCCCTCAGCGTCCTGATCCGGCGCGACTACGCCGTCGTGGAGCCCCCGCGCCTCCTGGCCCAGGCCCAGCGCCTGGCCGACCTCGACGCGGGACCGGGCACGGCCCCGGTGGTCGGCTCCAGCGTCCATGCCGCGCTCGGCGTGCTCTTCGGGGAGTACGAGCCGGACGAGATCGCCTCCCGGCACAAGGAGTTCGGCCTGGAGGAGGGCGACTCCACGCTCTGGGTCTCGGCCGCTGACGCGCTCGCGGAGCCGGGGGAGTGGCTGGTGGCCCCGTTCGAGGACGCCGACCCGGAGCTGGTGGTGTGCCGTTTCGACGTCAGCGCGGTCTTCGACGAGGAGGACGATCCGGACGACGACGCCGGGCCGTCGGCGGGCGGCGCCTGACCCCGTCGCCTTCCGCACCGGACGCGGGGGGGGGGGGGGGGGGGGGGGGGGGGGGGGGGGGGGGGGGGGGGGGGGGGGGGGGGGGGGGGGGGGGGGGGGGGGGGGGGGGGGAGGGGAGAGGGGGGGGGGGGCCGGGGCGTGTGCCGCTGGGGGGAGA
>NZ_JBVJCD010000083.1:0-21463 GCF_055588985.1 Streptomyces sp. NPDC041970 | reverse complement strand
AGCGCTCCATCACCGGCCACGACCCGTTCGTCGGCTGGGGCGTCGTCGACCCGGTCCGCGCCCTCGCCGGCGACGAGGACGACGCCCCGATCCCGCTTTCCGTCCCCTCCTCGTCTCCGGTGCGATCCGGCGTGACGCCCCGCACGAACAGGGCGTCGGCGACCGCTGGTCGAATGCGGTGGCGCAGCCCCGTATTCCTCGTCGTGAGCGGTCGGGGCCACGGGCGTCGCGATCTCCGGGGCGGCGACTGTCCCCCCGCCGGGCGCCCGGCGGGGGGCCTTGGCCGGTTGAGCCCGCCTACTGGGCGAGCGGTGTGCGCCTGCGTGTGACGGAGTGCAGGGTGATCGGTGCGCGGGCGTATCCGGTCAGGGCGTTGCTGTGGGTGCGCACGAGTGGTCCGGTCACTTCGATGGCGCTGACTTCCGGGAGCAGCGTGTCGAGAAGCGCTCCGATCTCCACCCGTGCGAGTGCCGCTCCGATGCAGTGGTGGGGCCCGTGCCCGAAGGCGACATGTGAGGCGCCCGAGCGGGTGATGTCGAACGTATGGGGCTCGGGGAAGGCGCGCGGGTCGCGGTTGCCCGCGGGCAGCCAGGCGGTCACCACGTCGCCGGCCGGAATGCGGGTACCGCCCAGTTGCACGGGGCGCAGCACGGAGCGGCTGACGTTCAGCCCCGTGGACGTCCACCGCAGGATCTCTTCGACAGCGCTCTTGCGGAGGTCCGGTGCCGTGCGCAGCAGGGCCCATTGGGCGGGGTGAGCGGCGAAGGCCACCAGGGATCCGGTCAGGGCGAGCCGCGAGGTCTCGTTGGCGGCCACGAGGAGGCTCAGGAGATTGAGCGCGATGTCGTTCGGGGAGAGCTCGCCGTCGTCGAGGCGGCCGAGCAGGGCTGAGACGACATCGTCGCCGGGGTGTTCTCGGCGCAGTGCCACCAGCCGGCCGAAGTAGGAGAGGATCTCGGCCCTGGAGGCACGTGCGAGAGCCGCTGCTTCCTCGGGCGCGGTCTGCGGGTCCTGCGCGGCCAGCACGCCGTTGGCCAGGTCGCACAACCGGAGTTCGTCCTCCTCGGGCAGACCGAGGATCTCGCAGGTCGCCGCCATGGGCACGCGCCAGGCGACGTCCTGCGCGAAGTCGATCGCCTGCTCTCCGGTCGTCGGCAGGAGTGCGGTGCGGACGATGGCCGCCATCCGGTCGGCGTACCGGCGTACATGTGCCGGTGCGAAGAAGCTCTGCATGGCGCTGCGCAGCGCGCGTCGGTGAGGCCCGTCGGTGACGACGAGCATCCGCTGGCTCGCCGGGTCGGGCGCCTGAGGGCCGAAGCCGAGGAAGACGCCGTATCGGGATGCGAACGACGTGTCGTCGCCCAGCACTGCCCGGATCTCCTCCCATCCGGTGACGGACCAGAACTCCGTGCCGAGGTACGGCGAAACCGTGCGCAGCACGGGGGAGGCGGTGCGCATCCTGTCCCAATGGGCGTGCGGAGGCCCGTCGTCGTAGGTGGCGGGATCACCGAGGTCCGGGACGGCTTGCGAGGGCCTGCCGGCGGCGCTCAGCCCGGACTGTGCGGACATGCCAGTCATGGGTCGATGCTGCGCCCTCGTTCCGACACTCCGGCTGACGCCCGGCCTGACGTCCGCCCTGACGTGGGGTGTCAGGTCAGGTGCACGCGGTTCTGTCACGCGTGGGGGGCAGTGTGGTGGCCACGACCGACGGGTCGGACCGCGGAAGGAGTCCCATGACCGAGAACGAGGCACGCCCCGCCACGGCTTCCGGCGAGGACGGCGGCTCCCCCGAGCAGGTGGAGGACGTCGTCGTGTCCCTCCTCGCCCAGATCCTCTACGTGGAGCCCGGCGCGCTGGACCGCAAGGCCGACTTCAACGCTCTGGGGCTCGACTCCATCCTCGCGGTGGAGTTCGCCACCGCGTTGCGGGAGGAGTTCGGCATCACCGTTCCCGCGGCCACCGTGTACGAGCACCGCACCCCGCGCGACTTCTCCCTGTACCTCGCCGCCCGTCTCTCGTCCTGACATGGCCGCCGTGACCAGGGATCAGGTACGCGCCAGCGTGTACCAGCACATCGCGCAGGTCCTGCCCGACGTGGACACCGGCCAGATCCCTCCGGGCGCCGGTCTTCGGGACCTGGGGGCCGACTCCATCGACCGCATGGACATCGTGGTGGGGGTGCTCGACACCCTCGGGCTCGAGGCGTCGGGGGCCTCGCTGGGGGGCGCCCAGGCCGTCGAGTCGCTGGTCGACGCGGTGTGGTCCCGGTGGCGTGCCGCACACCCCCAGGAGTCGATCCCCTGCACCGAGGAGGGGCCATGACTGCGCGGCCGGTCGGGATCCAGGCGCTGGCGGCCTATTGCGGTGTGGCCTACGTCGAGGTGAGCGAGCTCTTCGAGGCTCGCGGTCTGGAGACCGCCCGTCTGGACAACCTGTTGATGCGCCGCAAGAGCGTCCCGCTGCCGTGCGAGGACGTCGTGTCCTTCGCGGTGAACGCCGCCCGGCCGATCGTGGACTCCCTGTCCGCGACGGAACGGGCGCACATCGAAACGCTCATCGTGGCCACGGAGTCGGGCGTCGACTTCTCCAAGGCAGCCAGCACCTACGTGCACGACCTCCTCCGGCTTCCGCGCACCTGCCGCCTCTTCGAGGTCAAGCAGGCGTGTCACGCCGGGGTGGCCGCCGTGCAGTGCGCCGCCGCACTCACCGCGGTCTCCCCGACGGACGGCGCCCTCGCGCTCGTGGTCGCCGGCGACCTGCCCGCGCCGCGCCGTGCCGGATACGCCGAGCCGAGCCAGGGGGCCGGGGCGGTGGCCGTCCTGGTGGGCGAGGCGCGTCTGGCCGCCCTGACTCCGGGTGCGGGTGGGCTGTGTTCGTACGAGACGACGGACTTCTGCCGACCGCTGCCCGACCTCGACGTGGTCGACGTCGACCTGTCTCTGCTTTCCTACCTCGATTGTCTGCTCGGTTCGTTCGGGGACTACGCCTACCGCTTCCCGGGCGCCAGCTTCCAGGACTCCTTCGCGGGACTGGCCATGCACACCCCCTTCCCCGGCATGGTGAAGGGCGCACACCGCACCGCGCTGCGCAAGCTCGCCGGCGCCCGGCCCGCGGAGGTCGAGGCCGACTTCGCCCGCCGGGTGTCACCGTCTCTGGTGCTGCCGCAGCAGGTGGGGAACATCTACTCGGGGTCGACCCTGCTCGCGTTGTCGAGCAGTCTCGCCTCCTGGGCGTACGAGCCCGGCGCGGCGCTGGGCGTCTTCAGTTACGGCGGAGGCTGCTCATCGGAGTTCTTCGGCGTCACGGTCGGTCCCGATCGACCCGATCCGTCGGCGCTGAACGGGCTCCTGGCCGACGACACCGGCAGGACCCGCCTGAGCGTCCCCGCCTACGACGACCTGGTCGACCGGTCGGGGCAAGCCGCCTTCGGGGTCAAGGACGTCCGTCTCGACGTCGACGACTACCGGAAGCTGCTGCCCGCCGGGGAGGACAGGCTCGTCCTCTCCGCGATCGACGACTACCACCGTGAGTACGTCTGGGCCGGGAGCGAGCGATGAACGAGAAGTCCTCCGACATGGTGACCCTGCGCCGGGAACCCGGCGTGCTGCGCGCGACACTCAACCGACCCGAGGCGGGGAACGCCCTGCGACCCGAGGTCCTGGACGCGTTGCACCGCGCCATCGCCACCGCGGAGCAGGACGACTCCTGCCGTGCCCTGGTACTGGACGCCCGAGGCGAGCAGTTCTGCGCGGGCCTCGACCTGGCCCACGCCCAGTTGCCCGCGGCATGGCACGACGGCGGCGCCGACAGCACGTACTGGCGGTTGCTCAACCGCCTGCGGGAGACTCCCGTCGTCACCGTCGCGCTCGTGGACGGGCCCGCCACGGGCGGCGGAGCCGGGCTGGCCTGCGCCTGCGACCTGGTGGCCGTGGGCGATCGGGCGCGCTTCCGGCTCACCGAGGTGTTCCTCGGCCTCCTCCCGGCGATGATCATGCCTTGTCTGGCGCGCCGGGTCGGCGAGCAGCAGGTGTTCCGCATGGCCCTGCTCGCCCAGGACGTCGACGCCGCGGAAGCGGTGCGCACGGGGCTGGCCGATCTGCACACACCGGACGGCGGCGAGGCCGTGCGCCGGATCCTGGCCGGGCTGCGTCGCACCGATCGCACGACGCTCGCCGAACTCAAGGCCACGAGGCGCCTGTTGTTCCCCGCTTCGGCGGAGTACGGCCTCTACGCGGGCCGACTGCTGGGACGACGACTCGACGATCCGGCCGTGGTGGCCCGTATCGATCGCTTGCGCTCGGAAGGGTTGCTCACATGACGCGGGACTTCGGCACGGCGCGGTTGCAGGTCCAGGGACCCGTGGCACTCCTCCGGCTCACCGATCACGCGGGCGACAACGCGTTGCGCACGAGGCTGCGCATCGGGTTGGAGAAGGGGTTGGAGGCGGCGGTCGGCGACCCGGAGGTGCGGGTCGTCGTCGCGGCCGGGCTGGACACCGTGTTCTGCTCAGGCGCCCCGCAGGAGACGTTGCTGGGTGCCGACGGGGGACTGTCGCCGGCCGACTACGAACCCTTCGCCCGAGCTTTCGCCCGCTGCCCCCTGCCCGTGGTCGCGGCGATGCGCGGACACGCCATCGGGGGCGGACTGGCCTTCGGCCTGTACGCGGACGTGCCGATCCTCAGCGAACGCTCCGTCTACGCGGCCAACTTCCTCCAGTACGCCGTGGCCCCGTACGTGGGCGTCACCCATCTGCTGCCCCTTCGTCTGGGCTCGGCCCTGGGGACGGAGATGATCTTCACGGCGCGTTCCTACCGCGGTGCGGAACTGCGGGAGCGAGGCGCCGGAGTGCTGGTCGTCGGCCACCACGAGGTGGAGGAGACGGCTCGCGCGCTCGCGGTCCGCATCGCGCAAGCGCCTCGGCGCTCGTTGGAACTGGTCAAGGAGCAGACCTCCCACCGCTTGCTCGCCGACACGGAAGCGGCGATGGAACGTGAGCGGGAACCGCACCTGGAGTCCCGCGCGCTGCCCGACGTCCTGGAGCGCGCCGCCGGCTACGGACCGCCGTCCGCCGGCGGCGCCTTCCGTGCACGGGCGCGGCGCGGGACGTCAGGGACGTGAACGCACCCCGACACCGCTGCGGGGCGGCGGCCGCCCGACCGCGACGCCCTGCCACGGACCCGACGCGGCCGAGACGCGCGCCGGGGCCCGCACCACCGACGTTCCGCTCTCGTGCCCGCACCCGCGCCACCCCGCCAGGAGGCACCGATGCCGTCCCCCTCCCGCTCGCCCGTCGCCGTCGTGGGAATGGCCTGCCAGGTTCCCGGAGCCGATGACGCCCGAGGCTTCGCGCGGTTGCTGCGCGAAGGGCGCTGCCAGTTCACGGACGTTCCCGACGGCCGTATGCCGGGGTACGACTCCCGGTGGAGCGGGATCGCCACGATGAAGGCCGCGCTCATCGAGCGCCCGGACATGTTCGACGCCGGCTTCTTCACCATCTCACCCCGCATGGCGGCCTGGATGGACCCGCAGCAGCGCCTCCTGCTGGAGACGAGCTGGCGGGCCCTCGAGGACGCCGCCATCGCCCCCGACACGCTGGAGGGCACCGACACCGGCGTCTACGTCGCCAGCACCTCCACCGACTTCCGCGACCAGATGATCCTGGCGAAGGCCGCCGACCGGTATTCGGCCCTCGGGCTGCTGACGACGTTCCACGCCAACCGGATCTCCCACCACTACGATCTGCGCGGACCGAGCATCACCCTCGACACCGCGTGTGCGGGCGGCCTGACCTCGGTCGGGCTGGGAGTCTCCGCACTGCGCAGCGGGGAGATCGACCTGGCGATCGCCGGGGCGGTCAACGTACTGGGCCACGGCTACATGCACGCCGTCATGCTCCGCTTCGGCGCCGTGTCGCCGACGGGGAACGCTCGCCCCTTCGACGCGCGGGCCGACGGCTACGTGCGCGGGGAGGGCGTCTTCCTCTTCGTCCTCAAACGCCTGGAGGACGCCGTCGCCGACCACGATCCCGTGTACGCGGTCGTCCGAGGCTGCGCCATCACCCACGACGGCCGGTGCGGGGGCCTCGTCCGTACCGACCCCGCCTCGCAGGAGCGCCTGATCGGCCGGGCCCTGCGGCAGGCGGACGCGCACATCAGCGACCTCGGCTACGTGGAGGCGCACGCGGCCGGCACCCTCGTCGGGGACGCGGCCGAGGTGACGACCCTGTGCCACATGCTGCGGGCCGACCGCCGAGGCCCGGCTCCGGCCGGGCCGGACGGCAGACTGCGGGTCGGCTCGGTCAAGGCGAACATCGGGCACCTGGAAGGCGCCGCGGGCGCGGCGAGCCTGATGAAGGCCCTGCTGGTGCTGCGCTACGGCGTCATACCGCCGACTCCCAACTTCCGCACCCTCAATCCGGACATCGACCTCGCCGGCGTGCCCCTGGCGATCGCGGACCGGCCGCTGTCCTGGCCGCGCCAGGCCGGCCGCTCCCGCCTGCTGGGCGTCAACTCCTTCGGCGTCGGCGGCTCCAACGCCCATGTGCTTCTGGCCGAAGGACCTCAGCGCCCGGCCCGCGGGGCGTCTGCCACGCGCTCGTGGACGATCCCGCTCAGTGCGGCTACGCCACAGGCCCTCAGCGACCTCGCGGGGCGGCTCGCCGACCGCGTCGCCGCGACCCGGCCCGACCAGTTCCCCTCGGTCGTGCGCACCCTGCAACAGGGCCGCAGCCACCTGCGGCGGCGCTGCGTCGTACAGGCCGACGGCCCTGCCGACTGCGCGCGCACCCTGCACGCGCTGTCCCGAGGACTGCCGCACCCGAAGGCCCTCGCACCGGGGTCCGGGGCCCGAGGGCCTCGGACGCCGGTGGAGGCGTGGCTCGACGGTTCCGTCCGGGACTGGCCCGAGGAGGCGTCCGTCTCCGAGGACACTCCGCGCACCGGGCTGGCGCCGTACCCGTTCCAGCGAAGCGCCCATTGGTTCTCCCCGAACCCGCCCCCGGCCGTCGCCCCGCCCTTCGAGGTCCTTCCCGTCGACGGAGAAGGACCCCCGTGAGCACAGGAAGCGTCGTGCTGGCCGGCATGTCGGTCCTGACCCCGCTGGCCCACTCCCTGGAGGACTTCGACAAGGCACTGCGGGCAGGCCGCTCCTCCGTCGCGCTGGGACACGGAGGCGAGGCGGGAAGCCTCCTGGAGGGCTTCGGCGCGGCCGCATGGGCACGCGCCCGCCTGCCTGAGTCCGTTGCCCGTTCCGTGGCCAGGTCCTCCGCCCGAGCCGCACTTCCGGCCGCCACCGGATGCTGCGTCGCGGCAGCGGCGATGGAACAAGCGGGCCTCACGCCCGCTGAGCGCGCCGCGACCGCCCTGGTGGTCGCGGGGAACAACCTGGCCCTCGACTATCAGGCGCGTACGGTGCTGGCCCACGCCGCGACCGGCTCGGTCCGGCCTTCCCACGTCATCACCTGCATGGACACCGATGCCATCGGCACGATCAGCGAGGCCGTCGGAATCCACGCCGAGGGCTGGACCGTCGGCGCCGCTTCGGCGAGCGGCACCCTCGCGCTCATCGCCGGCGCACGGCTGCTGCGCGCCGACGAGGCCGAACACTGCCTGGTGGTCGCCCCCGCGGCCGAGCTGTCCGTCACCGAACTCCAGGCGTTGCGCGCCTCGGGCGCCCTCGCCGACCCGGCCGCGGACGAACCACGGCGTCTCTGCCGCCCCTTCGACACCGAACGCCGCGGATTCGTTCGCGGCCAGGGCGCCGCCGCCGTCGTCCTACGCCGTGCGGACGTCGCGACGGACCGCGGTACGTCCGGGTTCGCGCGCCTCACCGGCTACGGACAGAGCCTGGACGGCCACCGGGGCACCGAGCCGTCGCCGGCGGGCCAGGCTCTGGCCATGCGCAGGGCACTCCGCCGGGCCGCGCTCGATCCCTCTCAGGTGGACTACGTCAACGCGCACGGCACCGGTTCGGTCATCGGCGACGCCAGTGAGGCCGAAGCGCTGCTCGACGTGTTCGCGACCGGCCACCCGCCCCTCGTGAACTCGACCAAGCCCTTGATCGGCCACTGCCTCTCCGCGGCCGGCCTGCTGGAGGCCATCGCCGCGGCCCTGCAGCTGTGGGGCGGGTACGTCCATCCCAACCCCAACCTGCGCTCCCCCGCCGAGCCCCGCCTGAACCTCGTCGGCCGCCATCCGGTCCCGAGCACCGTGCGCACGGCTCTCAGCAACAGCTTCGCCTTCGGCGGGATCAACAGCACGGTGGTCCTCCAGCGGGACGAGGAAGAACAGGAGAGGAACCAGCCGTGACCGATGTCCTTCTGTTTCCCGGCCAGGGATCACAACGCGCGGGCATGGGGCGGGCGCTCTTCGACGCCCACACGGACCTCGTCGCGGCGGCCGGTGACATCCTCGGATGGGATGTGCGTCGTCTGTGCCTCGAGAACCCCGACGGCCTCCTCGACGACACCCGCTACACCCAGCCCGCCGTCTACGTCGTCAACGCCCTGGCCCTTCGCTCCCTGCGTGCCGGGGCCCGTCGCCCCTGGCCCGACGCGGCGCTCGGGCACAGCCTGGGCGAGTACAACGCGTTGGAGGCGGCCGGCGCCTTCGGCTTCCTCGACGGCCTGCGCCTCGTGGCCAGGCGGGCGGAGCTGACGGCCCGTGTGGACGGCGCCATGTGCGCCGTACTGGGCCTCGCCGAGGAGCACGTCCGCACGGTCCTGGCCGAACACCGGCTGACCGAGGTCGATTGCGCCAACCACAACACCCCCCGTCAGGTCGTGGTGGCCGGCGTCCGCGAGGACATCGAGCGGGCGGAGGGTGCACTGCGGGACGCGGGCGCACTGGACATCAGACGTCTCGCCGTCAGCGGGCCCTTCCACTCCCGTCACATGGCAGTGGTCACGAAGGAGTGGCAGGACGCGCTCGACACCGTGGACTTCCGCCCGCCCGCCTTCCCCGTCATCGCCAACCGCACGGCCCGCCCGCACCGGGCCGACCGCATCCGCGACGACCTCCGCGACCACATCACCTCGCCCGTGCGCTGGTACGCGTCGATCCGCTGGGTCGTCGAACACCACGCGGACGTCCGCTTCCGGGAGGCCGGGGATCGCGGTCTCCTGCTGCGAATGCTGCGCCAGATCAGCCCCGAACACGCCCCGCCTCCCGGCCACCGCCCGCAGGTCCCGCACGCGTGACCTCCGCCGCCCTGCCGCTCGTCCTACGGAAGTGACCATGGAACCCGCCCCTCGTCTCGGCCACACCGACACGCGCGACCTCCCCGCCGGATCGCGCATCACGGCCCTCGGCCACTACCGCCCCGCTCGGACCCTCACCACGGAAGAGGCCGCCGGCCGTATCGGCATCGATGCCGACTGGATCCGCAGTCGTACCGGGATCGAGGAGCGACGCATCGCGGCTCCCGACGAGACCGTGGTCGACATGGCCACACGCGCCGGGGAGAGGGCCCTCGCCGCCGGCGGTGTGCCACGGGGCTCCGTGGACATGCTCATCATCGCCACCTCGACCGCAGCGACCACGATCCCCAGCAGCGCCGCCCAGGTGGCGTCCCGGCTAGGGCTCGACCACCCCGGCGCGTTCGACCTCAACACGGCCTGCGCGGGCTTCTGTTACGCCCTCGCTTGCGCAGACTCCCTCATCCGCAGCGGCACGGGCCGAAACGTCCTGGTCATCGGCGCCGACAAGGCCACGGCGTGGGTGGACTGGTCCGACCGTGACACGGCGATCCTCTTCGGCGACGGCGCCGGAGCGGCTCTCGTCACCGCGTCGGAGACCGCCTGCGTCGGCCCCGTGGTCTGGGGCACGGTGGGCGAGAAGCACCGTGCCATCGTCCTCGACGAGCAGGAGCTCACCTTCCGCCAGGACGGCCCGTCCGTCTTCCGCTGGGCCACCTCACTGGGCCCCGTGATCCAGGAGATCTGCGAACGCAGCGGCGTGCGACCCGCCGACCTCGCGGCGTTCGTGCCCCATCAGGCGAACCTCCGTATCGTCGACTCGCTCGCGCGGGGCCTGCACGCACCCGACGCGGTGGTCGCCAAGGACGTACAGGAGTCCGGGAACACGATCGCGGCCACCATCCCGATCGCCCTGGCCCGTCTCGCCGAGCAGGGCGCCGTCCCGCCCGGCCTTCCCGTGCTGCTTTTCGGCTTCGGCGCGGGACTCGCCTACGCGGGCCAGATAGTCACCCTCTGAGTCCTGCGCCCCGCGACGGTGGGAGCGGCGGCGGCGCTCCGGCCCGGCGTCGCGGTCTCCCGATCGAGTCACCGCACCCGGCTCGGTGGGGCATCAGCACAGCCGCTCCCCCGCACCGATCGGTATGCGCGGCTTCACCGTCGCCGAGGTCGTCACGGCCCTGGAACGGATACCGCGCACCGACGCCGCCCGAACCGCGTTCATGCCGGCGGACTGGATGCGGTGCGCCCGTCCGGAGGCGGCTCGCTCGCCACCGCTGCGGCATCCGGTGACCCGCCCGTCGTCTCATGGCCTGCGACGGTCCGGCCCCCGCTCCTCGGACGGTGACACCGGGGCGCTCTCGTAGACCGGGCCGGACCACAGGTCGGGGTCGTGCCGGAGCACGCGGGTGAACAGCACGGACAGGCGCGGGCTCGGGTCCATCCCGAGCTCCTGGACGAAGCGCTCGCGGGCCTTCCCGTAGACGCCCAGAGCGTCCGCGACGCGGCCCGACCGGTACAGCGCCGTCATGAGCAGCGCGTACACCCGTTCCCAGAACGGATAGCTTTCCACGAGGTCCGCCAGCACCGCGACGACGGCCCTGTGTTCGCCCCTCAGCAGACGGATCTCGATCGTGTCGAGGAGGAGCGCCGCCCTTTCCTCCGAGAGCCGGGCCCTCATCCCCTCGGCAGCCGGCCCCAAGGAGAGCCCGGCGAACGCGGAACCACGCCACAGGGCCAGCGCCCGGTCCGCCACGAGAACGGCCTGTTCTGTGGCCTCGTGCCGGAGCGCACGGGCCTGCTCCGCCTGGGCGCGGAAATCGAGGACGTCCAGGGTCGTGTCCCGCAGTTCCAGGACGTAACCGGGGAACCGGGTCCGTACGACCGGGGCCCCGTCCACGGCCCAGGCGGCCAGGTCGCGGCGCAGGCGCACGACATGGGCGTACAGGGCGTTCCTCGTACGGTGCGGCGGATCGTCGCCCCAGACCTCCGTGACCAGGCGCGACGTGGGGACCACCTGTCCGCTGTTGAGCACGAGGACCGCCAGCAGTCGCGTCCTGCGGCACGGCGACAGCATCTGCTCGCGTCCGCCGGACTCGATGGTGAACGTTCCCAGGCAACGTATGCGCATACCCCCTCCAGGGTGCTCCGCGCTTCCCGGCCGGCCCGAGGCCCCCCGTGGCAGCAGCGGGTGCCGAACTCTCCAGTAAAGACCCTCCGGAGGTGCGACACCGGAGCGGCCGCCGTTCGTCGTGCGCGTTTCCGCCACCGTGCAGCCGCCTGTCCACCGCCGCCCCGAGGTCTCGCGCCGCGCGTCCCCTGCCACGCTCACGCGGACGACGCCCGGTCGTGCCGCGCTCCGCGGCGCCGGGCCACACCCGCGGGGTCGTCGAGGTGGTCGCCGGAGGGGTGCTCGCACACTTCGACCAGGCCGCGGGCGGCGCCGGCCGGTCGTGCAGCCAGGCCGCCACCCCGGGTCGGAGGGGCCCCAAGGCCGGCTCGCACCCGCCGGCCGGCCTGCGGTCCGTCCGGACGATCGCCCCGGCTCAGCGCACCCGGCCCCGTGGTTTCAGCGCCACCGGCGGGAGGGCGGGGGCCGGGAGGCGGCCGCCGTCGTAGCCCTTCACCTCGCCGAAACGGGCGCCGTTCGTCCAGTCCTCGCGGGCCTGCTCGATCTCCTCGTGGGAGCGGCCGATGAAGTTCCAGAACATGACGATCTCCTCCTCGAACGGCTCCCCTCCCAGCAGCATCAGCCCGGCGTCGGAGGCTGCGCGGAGCGGCACTTCGGTGCGGCCGCAGCCGAGGTAGAGCAGGGAGCCGGGCTGTACGGGCACGCCGTCGACCTCGGCCTCGCCGGACATCGACAGGACGGCGTACTCGAAGTCGGGGACCAGCGGCAGGCGGGCTCGGGCCCCCGCGGACAGGGCCATGTCGGCGCCGACGATGGGGGTGTACGCGGTGCCGGGCGAGGCGGCGCCGTCCAGTTCGCCGAGGATGACGGTGGCGGTGAGGCCGGGCGCCGTGACGGCGGGCAGGTCGGTGTGGTGCTGGAAGTGGGGCTCGACGTCGCGGTGCGCGTCGGGCAGGGCGACCCACAGTTGCGCGCCGTGCAGCAGTCGCGCGTGCGGTCGGGGGCTCTCCTCGGAGTGGCTGATGGCGCGGCCGGAGGTCATCAGGCCCAGCTCGCGGGGGCGCACCGTCTGCAGGCTGCCCAGGCTGTCCCGGTGCAGGACCTCTCCGTCGTGGAGCCAACTGACGGTCTGGAGGCCCATGTGGGGGTGCGGCGGGACCTGCATTCCGGGTTCGTCGGCGATGTCGTCGGGGCCGTAGTGGTCCACGAAGGCCCAGGCGCCGACCATGCGCCGGCCGAGGTTGGGGAGCAGGCGGCGGACCTCGGTGGACGCGCCGAGCCGGACGCGTCGGGGGGCGAGGAGTTCGCGGACCGGCTCGGCGGTGACGGAGCCGCGCCCGCCGCAGAGGACGGGGGTGGCCTGGGGGTCGGGATTGCTCATGGCGTTCAACCTATTCCCGCGGGGTTCGGGGGGGGCGGGGCCCGCACCGGAAAGCTTAGTGGAATGTTCAACCACTGTGCGCTGTTGTCATGGCTGAACGAACGGCGGGGCGGCCGGAGACGGACCGCCTCCGGGCAAGGAGGACACATGAGCGAGACCTACTACGAGTTCGGCACGGCCGCCGACCGGTGGGACCGGGCGCAGATGTTCTTCGAGGCCAAGGAGTACCTGACGGCGGCCCGGATCCTGGCCGGGCTCGTCGAGGAGGCCCCGGAGCAGGTCGCGCCGCGGCTGCTGCTGGCCCGCTCGTACTACCACTCCGCCCGGCTGGGCAAGGCGGAGCAGGAGCTGCGGACGATCCTGGACCGCGACCCGGTGGAGGGCTACGCGCGGCTCCTGCTGGGCCGGACGCTGGAGCGCCAGGGACGGCCCGCCGACGCGGCGCCGCACCTGCGGATGGCCGCCGCGTTCGCCGGTGACTTCGGACCGGACCCCGACCGGAGCTGAGTGCCGCACGGCAGGAGCGCCCCGCACGGTCTTCGTGCGGGGCGCTCCCTTCACCCGCCCGCACCCGCGTCCGACCTCGTGGCCTTCGAGGCGAAGGCATGGGACGGATGCGCGGTTCGCGAGGCTCGGGGGTGCGCCGGACGCGGTCGGCGGCGGTGATCGCGCCGGCGCCGGCGGCCCCGGCCGGATGCTCCGGAGGCGGCGAGGACGCGGCCGGAGGGGAGGCGGGCGGCTGGACTGCCCGGCCGCCGCAGTCGCACCAGTGAGCCGTGCCGCCTCCTCGCGGGCGCGCCGACGAGGGACCGACGGGGGCCGACGGGCACGGCTGACCGAGCGTCAGGAAGGTGGCTGATCGCTCCAGCCGGGCCGGACCAGCAGGACCGTGGAGACGATGCCCGCCTCGATCCGCCAGCGCCCCTCCAGGGTCGTCGGCAGGTCCGGATGGGTGAGCAGCAAGCGGGCGGTGAAGGACCCTTCGACCACGTCGTCCTCCGCAGCGCCCGCCCCCGCGCTCCCCCACCGCTGGAAGGTCAGATCCGCCTCGGTGAAGTCGAGTTCGGTCCGCGTGATCGGATACCACGTCTTGAAGACGCTCTCCTTCGCGCTGAACAGGACCCGGTCCCAGTGGACGGCCCCCGCCTCCTCCGGTGCGGGCGGGCCGATCCGCTCGCGTTCGGCGGGCAGAGTGACCAACTCCCGTACGCCGGTGGGCAGCGGGGCGTGCGGCTCGGCGTCTATGCCCAGCGCCAGCACGTCCGCGGCACGGGCCAGCGCCGCCGCGCGGTAGCCGTCGCAGTGGGTCATGCTGCCGACGACGCCTTCGGGCCACAGGGGCCTGCCGCGGTGGCCGTGGAGCACGGCGACCGGTGGCAGGCCGAGCCCGGCCATGGCGCGGCGGGCGCAGGCGCGCGCTGTGGTGAAGTCGTTCCTGCGCTTGGCCACGCTGTTGGCGATGAGCGCCTCCTCCTCCGGGAAGAGGGCCGCGTCCGGCAGGCTCACCGCGCGGGTGGCGGCGCAGGAGACGTCGGCGGGCAGCATCCGCTCGATCACGAGACGCCTCCGTCGGTGTGCCGCCGTGCGGAGCTCCCGGCGGCGGTGGTGCGGTCCGGGGCGGCGGGCTCGCCCGCGTACGGGAGGATCTGGCGCAGCAGTCCGCGCGGGTGTCCCCGCTCGCGCCACTCGCGGGGGTAGCCGATGGAGACCTCCTCGAAGCGCACCCCGTCGTACCAGGTCGTGCGGGGGATGTGGAGGTGGCCGTAGACGACGGCCGCGACGTTGAAGCGCCGGTGCCAGTCGGCGGTCAGTTCGGTGCCGCACCACTGCGCGAACTCCGGGTACCACATCACCGACGTGGGCTCACGGACGAGGGGCCAGTGGGCGGCGAGGACGAGGGGCGTCTCGGGGTCGTGCTCCGCGAGCCGGCGTTCGGTCCGGGCGACGCGGGCGCGGCACCAGGCCTCGCGCGTCGGGTAGGGGTCGGGGTGGAGGAGGTATTCGTCGTTGCAGACGATGCCGGACGCGTGCGCGACGGCCAGCGACTCCTCCTTGGTGGAGGCGCCCGGCGCCCGGAAGGTGTAGTCGTACAGGAGGAAGAGCGGCGCGACGGCCACCGGTCCGTCGGGCCCCGGCCAGAGGGGGAAGGGGTCCTCGGGGGTGCTCACGCCGAGGCTGCGGCATATCTCGACCAGGTGGGTGTAGCGGGCCTCTCCGCGCAGGCGCACGGGGTCGGCGGCGACGGTCCACAACTCGTGGTTGCCCGGGGCCCAGACCACGTGGGCGAAGCGTTCCGCGAGGAGTCCGAGGGCCCAGCGGACGTCCTCGGGGCGCTCCGCCACGTCGCCCGCGACGATCAGCCAGTCCGCGTCGGTGACGGGGTGCAGGGACTCCACGATGGGCCGGTTGTCGGCGACCGCTGCGTGCAGGTCGCTCACGGCCAGCAGGCGGCCCGGCCCCCGCGACCGGGCCCCGCCGCCGGGGGCAGCGGTGGCGGGGGGCGGGACGGCGGCGGGGGCGCCGTGCGGTGCGGGATCGCTCGGAACGGTCATGGGCGCTGGTTCCCGATCTGTCGGCAGTGGTCCGGCTCCGTCCGCACGGCGTGGAGCCGCTGGGACGTAGCCTCTCACGGCCGCCTCGCCGGACTCCTGGGGTTTCGGTGAACGGGCCCGCCGGCGCGGCCGAGCCCGTGCGCGATCGGCGCTTCCGTCCGTCGCCGGGCGCCGCCCGCGCCGCCGGACGGGCGCTCCCTGGGGGCCGGTACGGGCGCGGTGGGTCACTTCTCGGCGCGGCGGGCGTTCAGTTCGTTCACGGCGCCGAGCGCGTCGCCGACCGTCGTGTAGTCGACGGCGACGAAGGTGACCGGTCGGCCGCGTTCCCGTTCGCAGGCACGGGCCCGGTCCAGGACCCAGTCGCGGGTGTTGACGCGGCCCGCGTCCAGGCGGCTGCCGCCCGCGTCGGTGACGAAGTGGTTGAGCAGGAACAGGCGTCGGCCGGTGCCGCCCCGGTGCGGTGCGCAGGTCATCTCCGCGGGGCTGCGGAACGCGAACGGGGTCTCCATCGCGTACCGGTAGAAGTTGCGGTACCAGGGGGCCGGGCCGTCGGCCTTCTCGGCGAACACCACGAGCCGGCGGCCGCTGTCGATCATCTCCCCCAGCGTGGGCCACGGTTCGCGCGGGTCGTCGGACGGGGTGTGCAGGAGGTCGGCCAGGCCCGCCGCGCGGAAGGCCCTTACGGTGTCCTCGGGACTGATCTCGTCCTGGACGATCAGCGTGAGGATCTCGGTGGGGTGGGCGCGCAGCCAGTCGCCGATGTCCCCGAGCGCCGGGCCCAGTTCGGTCGCCCCGGCGCGGCAGACGCTGTGGCAGAGCCAGAGGCCGGGGCGCGGGGGGTTGGCCCGGTCGATGGCGCTGGAAATCAACTTCCGCTGTTCGGGGGTGAATTCGGCGCTGTCGAGCCGTGCGGCGATGTCCTGGGGGCGCTCCCAGCGGTAGGTGTCGAGTTGGAGGGCGCGGACACCGGTGTCGAGCTGGGTGGTGATGTCGGGGTCCTGGAGGGGGCTGATGAACCGGTCGGCCGTGGTGGACATGGCGTTGTGCGCGGTGAGGTAGGCGACTTCGTCGTAGCGCAGTTCGCACAGCCGGCTGCTGCCCAGGCAGGGGCGGGGCGCGGACGGGCCGAGGACGGGAGGGACGACGAGGACGCCGGCCAGTGCGGCGCAGGCGACGCCCGCGGCGGCCCCGCGCAGGGCGGCGGGGGCCGGCGTCCGGTCGGGGCGCACCAGGATCGCCCAGCCCACGCCGGTGAGGAGCGCGCCGCCGGCGAGGGCGGCGAGGGCGGCGTTCAGCCCGGTGGTCACCACCTGGTCGACGGCGTTGTGCTGGAGGTCGTCGACGAGCGCGGTGACGCTCGGGGGCCAGGAGGACGGGGTGGCGAGGAAGCGTCCGCGGGCCGACCCGACGGCGGCCGCGGCCGCGGCGGCCGCGGCGCCTCCCCCGGCGAGCGCCTGCCCCAGCCGCATCAGCCGCCGGGCGGGGGCGGTGGGGCCGGTGGACCAGAGCACCGCGAGAGCGGCCAGGGCGAGGGTGGTGGCGAGGGCCTGGAGGGCGGGCAGGAGCCGGATGGCGGCGCGCGCCCGCTCCAGGGCGGTGAGGTCGCCGCCCGCGGCGGCGAGCGTGTCGGTCAGCTCCCATGTGCCGCTCCGCAGGGCGGTGTCGAGGTCGGCCGCCGCACTCCGTGAGCCGTCCGCGAGGACGGCCGCCGCGGTGACCGCCAGAGCCGTCGACACGTCGCCGTCCGCCAGGGCCACTTCGATCTCGGGCCGCAGCGCGGCGCGTTCCGGGCCGGGGACGGCGGCCAGCAGGACGCCGGCGGCCCGATCGGCCTGGTCCTCGGTGAGCGGCAGGGCGGGCAGGTCGGGGGCCCGGCCCTCCTTCAGGGCGTCGAGCGCGGTGGTGAGGTCGGCGGCGAACCGCTCGAAGTCCGGCCGGTCGCGGCCCTGGAGGTCGGCCACCAGGTCGCCGAAGTAGACGCGGGCGAGTTCCCCGAGGTTGGCCAGCACCGGGGCGAGGTCCACGGTCAGTCGCAACTCGTCGCGCTCGCCGCGCAGATAGGCGGTCACCGCGTGGATCTGCTGGTCGGTGAGGGCCCGTACGGTGTCGGGCGGCAGCACGATCTTGACGTTGGACGTCACCAGCGTCTCGGGCACGGGCAGGCGGGCCAGCAGGTCGCGGGTGAGGGGCGCGAGCTCCGGGTCGACGAGCACCTCGGTGTAGAGGCGGTCGTACGCCGACTCCTCGTCCAGGACGGCCTGGTAGAAGCCGGGCGAGGCGACGGTGGCACGGGCGGTGGCGGTGAGCGCGACCACCGCCACGGACACCGCGGCCAGCACGAACGCGAGCACCGGGACGAGACGGCCCCGCCGGCGCGCGGCGGCGGGCCGGAACGGGTGCGTGATCGGTTCGGCGCTCACCCGCCCAGCCTATGCGGAACGCTGGATTCCCCGCGGTCGCCTCCCCCTGCTCCGACGAGGCGTCGGACTCCTCCCGTGGGCCGGGGTGGCGGTGGGCGCGGGCGTGACGGGGTCAGCCCCGGTCCGCGGTGACGCGCGCGGTGGAGCGGCCGGTGGGCGGTGGCGGCACCGTGGGCCGCCCGGCGGCGGTCCTGGCGGGGCCCGAACCGGTGCGGGCGGACGGCGCCGGCGTCGCGGGGGCGGAGCGGGCGCGGGTGGCGGGGCCCCGGTCGTCCGGCACGGTGCGCGCGGCCCTGGCCGTGCCCCGGAGGCCGGGCGGCACGGCCGCCGACGGGCCGGCGGTGCGGGTCGAGGGCCTGCGCCGGGTGGAGGTGCGGGGCGGGGTGGCGTACGCCGGAATCCGCAGCAGGGCGAGGACGGCGGCCGCCGTCGCGGCCAGTGGGACGAGGAGGAGGGCGGGGTGCAGCAGCCCGGCGTACACCAGCGTGCCGATCGCCGTCGGCACGGCCGCCCAGAGGGTCAGGAGGACCGCGGCCCCCGGCACCGTGACGCGGACGCGGCGCAGCCGGTGTGCGATGTGGTCGTCCGCGCCGCGCAGGAGGGGGCGTGCGGCGCGGCGGCGGGAGACCGCGACGAGGGCGGCGTCCGCGAGGGCCACCGTCGCCAGGGCGGGCAGCGCCGCCCACGCGGGGCGTCCGGACGGGGCGGCCGCGTGGCTCAGCGCACCGCAGGAGGCGAGCACGAAGCCGGTGAACTGCGCGCCGCAGGCTCCGAGGTGGAGGCGTGCGGGGTGCCAGTTGTGGAGCAGGAAGCCGAGGAGGCCCGCCGCCAGGGCGGCCGGGGGCAGGGCGAGCCCGAGGGCGCCGTCGAGGGCGGCGCACGCGATCAGTCCGGCCGCGACGACGATCCCGACGGCGGTCAGCGCCCCGTCGCAGTGGTCGAGCAGGGCGAAGGCGTTGGTGACGAGGACGATCCAGAGCCCGGCCAGGGCGCCCGCCACCGGGGGCAGCCCGGCGAGGCAGACGACGAGGACGGCGGCGGCCGCCTGGGCGGCGATCCGGACGGCGGCCCACAGCGGCCTCAGGTCGTGGAGCAGGCCGAGGGCGGCGACGAGCGCGGCCCCGGCGAGGACGCCGGCCACGGAGTCGGCGAAGCCGTCCGCCGCGCCGAGCCACAGGGCCGCTCCGGCCGCCGCGCCGGCCCCGAGGACGGCCGTCGTGCCGCCCGTCCTGCGCAGGGTCCTGACCCGTGGCGAACGCCCGCCGGGCCGTTCGGGGGCGTGGGGGCGGAGCGCCGCGCGGCGGACGCCCTTGGCGAGTACGACCGTGATGAACAGCGCGGCCACACCGGAGGCGATGATCCCCAGCACGTTCACCTGCCCTGCCTTTCCTCGTTCGTGACCTCGGCACGGGGCGGTGGGCGGCACAAGGGCGGCCGCCCGGTCCTCGGCCGTTGCGGGTCGGGGGACACAGGACGCCACGCGGGTGGCGTTCCCCCAACCTACGACCCAATGTCATTATTTTCCCCAAATAACACGAAAAGAGCGTCGTATTGTTCGAGAACCCCGACGCCGCGGGTCCGGCCCCGGTCGGCCGTGCGGCCCAAGGCGCGCGGAGGGGGCTGGAGTTCACGCCCCGCACCGGGCGGTCGCGGGGGTGGGCCGGACGGGGCACGGGGGCGGGACGCGGCGGTCGCGTCCGGCGGCGGGGCGCCTCGGTCGCCCGCGGGGGCCTCCGGCGCGAGTCCGTCCGGCGGGTCGGGGCGTACGGACGCCGCTCGCGGGCGGCTTCCTGACGGTCGACCAGGTGACGCGTCATCCGATCACCCTCGGGTGCGCCTCGTTCGCCCTTCCGAGCGGGTCGCGGTGGAGGCCGTCCGCGTGGAGCGGCACGGGGGGACGGGGTCGGACTGCCGGCCCGCGGCCCCTCGCGCCCTCCCCGCGCGTCAGGCCCCGCCACCGCACCGGCGCGCAACGCACCGCGCGCGGCGATGGTTCAGGCGGCTTCGCGCCGCTCGCCGCCGGGCGCGAGGACGCCCAGCCCGAACAGGTCCACGACCTGGTCGACCAGCGCGTCGGCCCGAGACGCGTCGAGGTAGCCGTCGACGAACATCTGCGAGAGGCCGTAGACCAGGGCCTGGGCGGCGATCACGACCAGCTCGGGGTCGGCCTGCCGCAGCTCGCCCCGCCGCTGCCCGGCGGTGATCAGCTCGGTGGCGCCCTGCGTGAAGGCGCGGCGCCCCTCCTCCAGCGCGGGGGTGCGGTCCGCGCCGAACAGCGCGCCGCGCAGCAGGGTGAACCGGTGCGGGTGGTCGAGCGCGTACCGCACGAACGCGGTGCCCAGCGCCCGGAACGGGACGGAGTCGGCCGCGCCCACCGCCGCCGACTGGATTGCGCCGAAGTCCAGCGCGACGGCCTCGGTCACGGCGACCAGCAGGGCGGCCCGGTCGGAGAAGTGCCGGAACGGGGCCGCCGGGGAGACGCCCGCCCTGCGGGCCACCTCGCGGACCGTCACCGCCTCGACTCCCCCCTCGTCCAGCAGGTGGACGGCGTGCTCCACCAACGCCTGCGGCAGAGATCCGTGGTGGTAGGGCCGACCAGCCTCCCGCGTGCTCATGCCGCCAGTCTTACCACACCTTGACACCGCCTCCGAAGGCGCATGTAATCAGCGATCACACGCATGTATTCGCTGATCACATTGGAGTGTCCATGGATCTGCGCCACGGTGGTCGGGCCCACGACGCCGACGCCGAACTCCGCCCCAGCCAGGGGGCCGTGCCCGAGGCCCTCCGCACCCTCCCCGTCCCCCGGAGCCTCGGCCGCCCCTTCCACGGCCAGTGGGTCCACGCGTGAGCGCCGGACGCGGCGACGGCCGGCTCACGTCCTTCGCACGCGGCGGCCTCGTCTTCGACGTCGCGGACCGGGGCCCCCTCGGCGGGGACGTCGTGGTGCTCCTGCACGGGTTCCCCCAGCGGGCGGACTCGTGGGACCCGCTCGCCCCGCTGCTGCACGCCTCCGGCTACCGCACGCTCGCGCCCGACCAGCGCGGCTACTCGCCCCGTGCCCGGCCGCGCGGCAGGTTCTCGTACCGGATGTCCCAGCTCGCCGAGGACGTCGTCGCCCTCGTGGAGGCGGCCGGCCCCGGCCGCCCGGTGCACCTCGTCGGTCACGACTGGGGCGCCGCGGTCGCCTGGACGCTCGCCGCCGCCCGGCCGGACCTGGTGACCACCCTGACCGCCCTGTCCGTCCCCCACCCGGCCGCCTTCCTGCGGGCCGTCCTCACCAGCCGCCAGTTCCTGCGCTCCTGGTACATGGCCTTCTTCCAACTTCCCCTGCTCCCCGAGATCCTGATACGCCGTCTGGACCCGTCCGCCGCACCGCGCGTCACCGAGCGGATGGCGGCCGGGCAGAGCGCGGCCAACCTCGCCCGCGACCTGGAGTCCCTGGTGGCCTCGGGCTCGCTGACCCCGGCGCTGCACTGGTACCGGGCGATGCCCTTCAACACGCCGGGCCGGCTGGCCAAGGTCGCGGTGCCGACCCTGTTCGTGGACAGCGACGGCGACCCGGCGCTGGGCCGGACGGGCGGCGACCTCACGCGGCGGTACGTGACGGGCCCGTACACCCGCCGCACCCTGGCCGGCGTCGGGCACTGGATTCCGGAGCAGGCCCCCCGCGAAGTGGCCGAACTGCTCCGCGTCCACCTCGCCCGCTGACCCCGCGGCGGGGGGGGGGGGGGGGGGGGCGGGGGGGGGGGGGGGGGGAAGGGGGGGGGGGGCGGGGACGGGGGGGGA
>NZ_JBVJCD010000082.1:0-22340 GCF_055588985.1 Streptomyces sp. NPDC041970 | reverse complement strand
GTGGGGTTCTTCACGTCCGCTCGGAGGGGGGCGCCTGTTCGGGGAAACAGATGGGCGGTATGCCCCCCGTTCGGGACACGGCGAACGGCTCCGGCCCGCTTCCCGGGGGGGGACGCGCCCCGGAGGCGGCGGCGCGGGGCCGACCGGCCGGTCAGTGGAAGAAGTGGCGCGTACCGGTGAGGTACATGGTGACGCCGGCCTTCTTCGCGGCCTCGACGACCAGCTCGTCGCGGACGGACCCGCCGGGCTGGACCACGGCCCGGATGCCGGCCGCCGTCAGGATCTCCAGGCCGTCGGGGAACGGGAAGAACGCGTCGGAGGCGGCGTACGCCCCGCGCGCCCGCTCCTCGCCGGCCCGCTCGACGGCGAGCTTCGCGGAGTCGACCCGGTTGACCTGGCCCATGCCGACGCCGACGGAGGCGCCGCCCTTGGCGAGCAGGATCGCGTTGGACTTGACCGCGCGGCACGCCTTCCAGGCGAAGGCCAGCTCCTTCAGCTCGTCCTCGGAGAGCGCGTCACCGGTGGCGAGCGTCCAGTCGGCCGGGTCGTCGCCCTCTGCCTGGAGGCGGTCGGCGGCCTGGAGGAGCGCGCCGCCGTCGATCGGCTTGACCTCGACCTCGGCGGCCGGGGCGCCGGGGGCGCGCAGCACGCGGATGTTCTTCTTGCGGGCCAGCACCTCGACCGCGCCGTCCTCGTAGGCGGGGGCGACGATGACCTCGGTGAAGATCTCCGCGACCTGCTCGGCCAGCTCGACCGTCACCGGCCGGTTGACGGCGATGACCCCGCCGAACGCGGAGAGCGGGTCGCAGGCGTGCGCCTTGCGGTGGGCCTCGGCCACGTCGTCGGCGACCGCGATGCCGCAGGGGTTGGCGTGCTTGATGATCGCGACGCACGGCTCGGCGTGGTCGTACGCGGCCCGGCGCGCGGCGTCGGTGTCCGTGTAGTTGTTGTACGACATCTCCTTGCCGTGCAACTGCTCCGCCTCGGCCAGGCCGCCCGAGCCGGAGGTGTAGAGGGCGGCGGGCTGGTGCGGGTTCTCGCCGTAGCGCAGGACGTTCGCGCGCTCGTACGTCGTGCCGAAGAAGTCGGGGAAGCCGGAGTCGTCGGCGGCGGCGTAGTCGGCGGCGAACCAGGAGGCGACGGCCACGTCGTAGGCGGCGGTGTGCCGGAACGCCTCGGCGGCCAGCCGCTTGCGGGCGGTGAGGTCGAAGCCGCCGGCCCTGACCGCGGCGAGGACGTCCCCGTACCGCTCGGGGCTGGTGACGACGGCGACCGAGGGGTGGTTCTTCGCGGCGGCGCGGACCATGGAGGGGCCGCCGATGTCGATCTGCTCGACGCACTCGTCGGCGGAGGCGCCCGAGGCGACGGTCTCCGCGAACGGGTAGAGGTTGACGACGACCAGGTCGAACGGCTCGACGCCCAGCTCGGCGAGCTGCGCGCGGTGGGCGTCCAGGCGGAGGTCGGCGAGGATGCCGGCGTGCACGCGGGGGTGCAGCGTCTTGACGCGGCCGTCCAGGCACTCGGGGAAGCCGGTCAGCTCCTCGACCTTGGTGACCGGCACCCCGGCGGCGGCGATCCGGCCGGCGGTGGAGCCGGTGGAGACGAGTTCGACGCCCGCCTCGTGCAGGCCGCGGGCGAGGTCTTCGAGCCCCGTCTTGTCGTAGACACTGACCAGGGCGCGGCGGATGGGCTTATTCACCGACATGACCGAGATGAACCTTTCGTCCCTCAATGCGATGGCCGTCACGGGCGATCCGCCCCACGGCCTCAACGAGCAGCGTGCGCTCGACTTCCTTGATGCGTTCGTGGAGGGCTGCTTCGCCCTCCGGCGTGTCCTCCTCGGTCACCTCGACCACGCCCTGCGCGATGATCGGACCGGTGTCGACGCCGTCGTCGACGAAGTGGACGGTGCAGCCGGTGACCTTCACGCCGTACGCGAGCGCGTCGCGCACTCCGTGGGCACCGGGAAAACTGGGCAGCAGGGCGGGGTGGGTGTTGACGGTCCGGCCCCCGAAGGCGGCGAGGAACGCCGGGCCCACGATCTTCATGAAGCCGGCGGAGACGACGAGGTCCGGGCGGTGCTCGGCGACCAGCGCGGTGAGCGCCCGGTCCCAGTCCGCGCGGGTGGCGTGGTCCTTGAGCCGGCACACGAACGTGGGGATTCCGGCCCGCTCGGCGCGCTCCGCGCCGCCGGTCCCGTCGCGGTCCGCGCCGACCGCGACGACCCGCGCCCCGTACCCGGCGGGGTCGTCGCCGATCGCGTCGAGCAGGGCCTGGAGGTTCGTACCGGATCCGGAGACCAGCACGACCAGCCGGGCGGGGGCGGCGGAGGAGGGCGGGGAGGCCACGTCGGGGCCCTTTCTCGCGTGGTGGCGACCGCGCGGTGACGCGGGTGCGGGAGGTGCACGGGGTGGTGGGGTGCGCGTACGGGCGCACGCTTGTACGGTCCTACGAAAGAATCGCTTCGGTCGATACGGGGAACCCTACGAACGAGCCGACCGTCAGCAACGATACCGGCACACCCGACGGCCCCCACGGGACGGGGGCGTGAGCGGGAGGTAGCGTCAGGGGACAGCGCACCGTCCGCCGGGCGGACGAACCGTCCTTCGGGCGGACATGACGAGATGGGGAAGACGTTCACCACATGCCGGACCGACGCCACCGCACCGCCTTCCGCCTTCCGTTGCCCGAGCGGTCCGCTCCGCTGATGCGGGAACACCCGTCCTCCCCGCCGCCCGCCTCCGGCTCCTCCCCCGCCCAGGGGCCGGGGTCCGCTTCGGGCTCGGGGCCGGCTTCCGGTTCAGAGCCCTCGGGTGCGGGCTCCGCCTCCGGCTCGGGGCCAGTTCCGGACTCGGGCTCCGCTTCGGGTTCCGCACCGTCTTCCGGTTCGGGGGCGGCTTCCGGCTCGGGGGCGGTTTCCGGCTCGGACGGCGGCGGGAAGCCGGAGGACGACAATCCCTTCGCCGCCCCGCCCGCGGACCGGCCGGACCAGCCGTGGCGGCCGCGCCGCCCCTCCGGGACGGACGGGAACGGCGGCGAGGGCGAGGGCTCCGGATGGGGCGGCCAGTGGAGCAGCAAGCAGCCCGGCCGGGGCGACGGCGGGTTCGGCGGCCGCCCCGGCGGCAACGGCTCCGGCAAGGGCGGCCCCGAGGGCGGCGGTACGGGCGGGATGCGCTGGGACCCCACCGACCCCGCGCAGCGCCGCGCCCGCTACGCGGTGCTCGGCGGCATGTGGGCCTTCTTCTTCGCGCTCTTCGACTTCCCGGAGATCGCCCTGCTGCTGGGCGCGCTCTCGGTCTACTGGGCGGTCAGCGCCCTGCGCACCCCGCCCAGGACCGCCTCCGCCACGGCCCGCGGGGCCGTCGCCGGAGACGTCGGCACGGGGACGTCCGGCCCCGCTTCCGGCGCGGGCACGGACGACACCGCGCCCGCTCCCGCGCAGAACGGCAGCGGCAGCGGCAGCGGCAGCGGCAAGCAGCAGACCACCGCGGCGATCGGCGGGCTGGTGACCGCCCTGCTGGCCCTGATCATCGTGCTGACGTCGTACAGCGTGCAGCTCGTCTACCGCGACTACTACACGTGCGTGAACGACGCCCTGACCAAGACCGGCGCGGTGGCCTGCAACGACCGGCTGCCCAAGCCGCTGGAGCCGTTCTTCGGCGTCAAGGAGTAGCCTCCGGACCGCCCGGCTCCGGGCCCTCCGCGTCGGACCCGTCTGCGGACGCGGCCCCGTGCGCGGGACCGCGTCCGGGGTCGGGGACCTCGATGGACGGTACGACGGAGGGCGTGGCCGGGAGCCCGGTGGACGGCGCGTCCGGGGGCGAGGCGGGGAAGGCGGCCATCAGGCCGCCCGAGCCCCGCTTGAGGGAGGCCCACCGCGCCTGCCGGCTCGCCTCGCGCCAGGGGTCGGCCGGCAGGAAGTCGTACGGCTCGGCCCCCCGGTCCCCCCGCCCGCCCGCCGCGCGGGCCGCCGCCGAGGGGGCCGGTACGGGGGTGGCGACGGGCGCGGCGCCGCCGCCCGGAGCGCTCCCCGTACGCCACGGGGCCCACCAGCGGCGCGGGCGCGCGACGACGGGCGCGGGGGGCCCGGCCGGCAGGTCGCGGCGCCAGGCCCAGCCGGGTGCGCGCAGCCGCCACAACCGCCACAGCAGGGCCGCCGGCACGCCGAGGACCGCCGTCCACCCGAGCGCCGCCGGGCCGGTCCGCCACCAGACGGGCCCGAAGGCGCTGAGCGCCCCGGTGCCGAGCGGTCCGCCCGCGACCGCCGTGAGCAGCGCCGTACCGACCCCGCACCCCACCGCCGCGAACAGGGCCACCAGCGCCGTCTCGCCCGCCCTCCAGGAGTGCGCGCGGGGCGCGTCGACCGGCGTCGCCCCGCGTACGGTGAACCAGGCCACCGCCCACGCCGCCGCCACCGGCACCGCCGCGGCCGCCCAGCTCAGCGGCGAGCCCGGACCCGGCCCCGGCAGCGCGGCCAGCAGCGGGAAGTCGGGGGCCGCCGGGGTCCCGTCGAAGCCCAGCGGGGTGGCGGTGGCGCCCGTGCCGATCGAGAAGCCGGGGCCCAGCCCGTACGCGGCCCCCCACAGGGCGGCGTTCGGCACGAGCGAGGCGGCGAGCAGGAGTACGGCGGTGCGCCCCGACCAGTCGCCCGCGAGCGCCAGGAACGAGTCCCGCGCCGCGTCCGCGTTCCGGGCCAGGGCCACCGCGACGAGCAGCGCGCCGCCCCCGAGCAGCACGAGCAGGCCCGCGGCGGCCGACCGGCACGCCGCCTCCGCCCGGTCGCGGAAGGCCGCCCGCGCGACGGCCTCCTGGAGCGGCAGCGGGAACCAGGTCGGCAGCGGCCCCAGCGGACGCCCGGCCGCCGTCCACGCCCCGGTCGCCGCCGAAGCGGCCACCACCAGGGCCGCCGGGAACACCAGCGTCTGCGGGTCGACGCGCAGCGCGCCGCCCCGCGCGTAGGCCGCCGCCCCCGCCAGGACCAGCAGGTAACCCCCCGTCACCGCGCAGAGCGCCCCCGCCGGCGAGGGCCGGGGCCGCCCGCGCTCCGGCGCCGCCGCGTCGCGCGCGGCGCGGTGTGCCAGCCAGACCGGGCCGACCGCGAGCAGCAGCGGCACCATGGCGACGGGGGCGGGGACGCCGCTGAGGGTGTCGGGCCGTACGAGCGCGGCCCCGTGGGCGAGCGTCCAGAGCGCGGCCGCGACGCGCAACGCGCCGTCGGGCCCGCTGTCCGGGTAGGGCGAGCTGATCCAGACCGCCGTGACCAGCACCGCCAGCGCCCCGAGGCCGAGCCCCGCGGCGACGGCGCCCCGTGCCAGGGCGGTGGCCAGGTCGAGGGTGCGGTTCCGCGCGGCCGGCGCCTTCGGGCTGCGTTGCGTCATGGGGGTCACGCGGCCCATGCTGCCAACGACACGCGCTGATGCCGCGTAACGCGCGAAGAGCCGCTGTGTCGCCCAATATACGTTTATGTACTTTTTCACCGTCCCGCTGCACGGCGCTGCCGGGGGGCACCCATGACCCGGAGCGCCACCGGTGCGGTCGCCGCACCGCCGCTGCCCTCCCCCAAGGAGTGCCGCAGACTGCGTGAGGCGAGGTCGTTGAGCGAGGAGCAGGTGGCGGCGGCGGTCGGTGTCACGCGCGCCACCGTGCGCGCGTGGGAGACGGGGCGGGCGACCCCGCGCGGGCGCAAGCGCGGGCTGTACCTCGCCCTCATCAACCCCGCAGCGTCACCGCCGGAGGCGGGCCGGGACGCGGGGGCCGGGGCGGAACCGGTCGCGGAGGCAGTCGGGGCAGCGGGGGCCGGGGCGGAACCGGACGCGCCCGCGGCGGCGGGCGCGGACGGGGAAGCGGGCGCAGGGGTGGGGCCGGAAGCAGCGGGGAAAGCGGACGCCGAACCGGAAACGGAGGCGGAGGCAGTGGCTCAGACCGACGCGGAAGCAGTGGCTCGCACGGACGCGGAAGCGGCGGCTCGGACGGACGCGGAAGCAGTGGCTCGCACGGACGCGGAAGCAGTGGCTCAGACCGACGCGGAAGCAGTGGCTCGCACGGACGCGGAAGCAGTGGCTCAGACCGACGCGGCCGGGGGTCCCGCCCACTCGCCCGCCGCCGCGTTCGACGCGCTGTACGACCGGACGGCCCCCGGACTCGTCCGGCAGACCTATCTGCTCACCGGTCGCCGCCATCTGGCCCGCGAGTCCGTCGAGCGCGCCTTCCAACTGGCCTGGCAGCGGTGGCCCGAGGTGGCCGTCGACCGCGACCCGGCCGGCTGGGTGCGCGCGGCGGCGTACGAGTACGCGCTGTCCCCCTGGCACCGGCTGCGCCGCGCGTACCGCCACCCCGACGCCCCGCCCGCCGAGCCGGGCGAGCGCGCGCTGTTCGACGCGCTCCTCGACCTGCCGCCGGCCTACCGGCGGACGCTGCTCCTGTACGACGGGGTCGGCCTGGACCTCCCGGAGACGGCGGCCGAGACGGAGGCCAGCACTCCGGCGGCGGCGGGCCGCCTGATGACCGCCCGCGCCGCCGTCGCCGAACGACTGCCCGACCTGGCGGACGCCCCCTCCCCCGCCGAGCAGTCCGCCCTGCTGCACGACCGGCTCGGCGGGCTGGCCGGCGTCGAGCGCGTGCCCGCGCCGCCGCCCCCGCACGTCGTGCGCGCCGGGAGCGAGAACACGGCCAGGCGCTGGACCAGGGCCGCCTCCGCCTTCGCCGTCCTGCTCATCGGGGCGACCGGGCTGACGCTGCACACCGCGCCCACGCGCTACGAACCGCCGATCCCCCCCGCCGAACGCGTCGGGGGTGTTCCGCCGCGCGGCGGGCCGCAGCAGTTGACCGCCCAGGACCTGGAGTTGCAGAAGGCGCTGCGCGAGCACCTGGCCCACGGTCCGGAACGGCTGGTTCCACAGCTCCGGTGATCCCGCGGCAGCTCCGGTGCCCCCAGCGGCGCGGGAGAGGCCGCGGCACCGGTGAGCCCGCGGGTACGGGCGAGCCCGCAGCACCGGTGGGCCCGCGGCGCGGGAGAGCCCGCGGCGCGCCACCCGCCGCGCACGTCAACGGCGCGGGCCCGCACCCCCTCGAACCGGGGATGCGGGCCCGCGCCGTTCGGACGTCGTACGACGCCCGTGGTGCGCTGCCGCGCTCAGGCGCCGAGGATCTCGCGCGCCAGCTTGGCGGTCTCGGTCGGCGTCTTGCCGACCTTGACGCCGGCGGCCTCAAGGGCCTCCTTCTTCGCCTGGGCGGTGCCGGAGGAGCCGGAGACGATGGCGCCGGCGTGGCCCATGGTCTTGCCCTCGGGGGCGGTGAAGCCCGCGACGTAACCGACGACCGGCTTCGTGACGTTCTTCGCGATGAAGTCGGCCGCACGCTCCTCGGCGTCGCCGCCGATCTCGCCGATCATCACGATGAGGTCGGTGTCCGGGTCCGCCTCGAACGCCGCGAGGGCGTCGATGTGCGTGGTGCCGATGACCGGGTCGCCACCGATGCCGACGGCGGAGGAGAAGCCGATGTCGCGCAGCTCGTACATCATCTGGTAGGTCAGCGTGCCGGACTTGGACACGAGACCGATGCGGCCGGGCTTGGTGATGTCGCCCGGAATGATGCCGGCGTTGGACTGGCCGGGGGTGATGAGACCGGGGCAGTTCGGACCGATGATCCGGGTCTTGTTGCCCTTCTCGTTCGCGTACGCCCAGAAGGCGGCGGAGTCGTGGACGGCGATGCCCTCGGTGATGACGACCGCGAGCGGGATCTCGGCGTCGATCGCCTCGACGACGGCGGCCTTGGAGAACGCCGGCGGCACGAAGAGGACGGAGACGTTCGCGCCCGTCTTCTCCATCGCCTCCTTGACGGAGCCGAAGACCGGGACCTCGGTGCCGTCGAAGTCGACGGACGTGCCGGCCTTGCGCGGGTTGACGCCACCGACGATGTTGGTGCCGTCGGCCAGCATGAGCTTGGTGTGCTTCATGCCCGTGGCGCCGGTCATCCCCTGGACGATGACCTTGCTGTCCTTGGTGAGGAAGATAGCCATGGTGTTGGAGTCCCTCGTCCCTTACTTCGCAGCCGCGGCGAGCTCGGCGGCCTTGTCGGCCGCGCCGTCCATGGTGTCCACGCGCTGAACGAGCGGGTGGTTGGCGTCGGAGAGGATCTTGCGACCCAGCTCCGCGTTGTTGCCGTCGAGCCGCACGACGAGCGGCTTCTCGACCTTCTCGCCCTTGGACTCCAGCAGCGCGAGCGCCTGGACGATGCCGTTGGCGACCTCGTCGCAGGCGGTGATGCCGCCGAAGACGTTGACGAAGACGGACGTGACGTCCGGGTCGCCGAGGATGATCTCCAGGCCGTTGGCCATGACCTCGGCGGAGGCGCCGCCGCCGATGTCGAGGAAGTTGGCGGGCTTGACGCCGCCGTGGTTCTCACCGGCGTACGCGACGACGTCCAGGGTCGACATGACCAGACCGGCGCCGTTGCCGATGATGCCGACCTCGCCGTCGAGCTTGACGTAGTTGAGGTTCTTGGCCTTGGCGGCGGCCTCCAGCGGGTCGGCCGCCTCCTTGTCCTCGAGGGCCTCGTGGTCGGGCTGGCGGAAGTCGGCGTTCTCGTCGAGCGAGACCTTGCCGTCCAGGGCCAGGATGCGACCGTCCTTGGTCTTCACCAGCGGGTTGACCTCGACGAGGAGCGCGTCCTCGGCGACGAAGGTGTCCCACAGCGTCACCAGGACCTCGGCGACCTTCTCCGCCACCTCGGCCGGGAACTTCGCCTGGGCCACGATCTCGCGGGCCTTGGCGATGTCGACGCCGGAGTTGGAGTCGACCGGGACCTTCGCGAGGGCCTCGGGCGTCTTCTCCGCGACCTCCTCGATGTCCATGCCGCCCTGCACCGAGGCCATGGCCAGGAAGGTGCGGTTGGTGCGGTCGAGGAGGTACGAGACGTAGTACTCCGCCTCGATCTCCGGGGACAGCTCGGCGATCATCACCTTGTGGACCGTGTGGCCCTTGATGTCCATGCCGAGGATGTCGGTCGCCCGGGCGACCGCCTCGTCGGGGTCGGCGGCCAGCTTGACGCCGCCGGCCTTGCCGCGGCCACCGACCTTCACCTGCGCCTTGACGACGGACTTGCCGCCCAGCTTCTCGGTCGCCTCGCGGGCTGCCTCAGGCGTGTCGATGACTTCACCGGCCAGCACCGGTACACCGTGCTTGGCGAAGAGGTCCCTCGCCTGGTACTCGAACAGGTCCACGCGCGTCCGTCCCTTTTAGTGGTCTCGCGGTTCGTTTTCTGCGTGGGCGTGCCGCGAAGGGCAACGTGACTGCGCTGTCACTAGGGAGGCGTACACGGTGTCCGTATACGCGGCATGTCCATCCCGCAGGTTATCCCCGCGCTCCGCGTGACCCTAAATCGCGGATCACACCTGAGCGGTGATAACGGTCACAGACGGTGCTCCGGCGCGGGTCGGGGCGGCCGCGCCGCCCGGCGGGGCGCCCGGCTGCCGGGACGCGCGCGGGCGGTGCGCCGGGCCCCGTGCCGCGCCCCTCACGAGGCTCGGGGCTCCTTGTCGGGCATGGGCAGCGGCCTCTTCTCGATCGCGGCCGCCATGACGTCCGGGAAGAGGTCCGGCGTACAGGCGAACGCGGGCGCTCCGAGCGCCCCGAGCGCCGCCGCGTGCTCGCGGTCGTACGCCGGCTCGCCCTCGTCGGAGAGCGCGAGCAGCGTCACGAACCGCACGCCGGACGCCTGCATGGCGGCGACCCGTTTCAGCATCTCGTCGCGGATGCCCCCCTCGTAGAGGTCGCTGATGAGGACGACGACGGTGTCCGCGGGGCGGGTGATCCTCGACTGGCAGTAGGCGAGGGCGCGGTTGATGTCGGTGCCGCCGCCGAGCTGGGTGCCGAAGAGGACGTCGACCGGGTCGTCCAACTGGTCGGTCAGGTCGACGACCGCCGTGTCGAAGACGACCAGCCGGGTCGCGATGGTGCGCATCGAGGCGAGCACCGCGCCGAAGACCGAGGCGTAGACGACCGACGCGGCCATGGAGCCGGACTGGTCGACGCAGAGGACGACGTCCTTCGTGGCGGACCGGGAGGCGCGGCCGTAGCCGACCAGGCGCTCCGGTATCACCGTGCCCGTCGCCGCCTCGCCGTCCCGTGCCGGGAGGGTCAGGTAGTTCTTGAGGTTGGCCCGGATGGTGCGGCCCCAGTCGATGTCCCGGTGGCGCGGCCTGCTGATCCGCGCCGTGCGGTCCAGGGCCCCGGCCAGGGTGGCCCGCGTGCGGCTCTCCAGGCGCTTCTCCAGCTCGTCGACGACCTTGCGGACGACGGCGCGGGCGGTCTCCCTTGTCGTCTCGGGCATCGCCTTGTTGAGCGAGATCAGGGTGCCGACGAGGTGGACGTCCGCCTCGACGGCCTCCAGCATCTCCGGCTCCAGCAGCAGCGCGGCCAGGTCGAGCCGGTCGATCGCGTCGCGCTGCATCACCTGGACGACGGAGCTGGGGAAGTACGTCCGGATGTCGCCGAGCCAGCGGGCGACGGACGGGGCCGAAGCGCCGAGCCCGCCGGAGCGCCCGCCGCCGCCGCCCCGGCCTGCGGGCTTCTTCCCGCCGCCCCCGTACAGCGCGCTCAGCGCGCCGTCCATCGCGGCGTCCCGGCCGCTGAGGGCGGACCCGGTGCTGTCGGCGGCGTCCGCTCCCAGCACGAGGCGCCAGCGCCGCAACCGCTCGTCGTCGTCGGCCCGCGGGGCGGGGCGCGCGGCCGGGGCGGCCGGTGCCTCCTGCGGGGGGTGCGGGGCGTGTGCGGTGGGTTCCATCGTCTCCCCCGTGGGGTCGCTCGTCGCCGGTCCCCCGGTCGTGTTCGTCGTCATCGGGCCGCCCCCGCCGGTGCGGGGCGCGCGCCGAGCAGCAGGCGCAGCACCGGCTCCACCGCGTCGGCCCGGTCCCGGTCGAGGCCGGGGCCGAACCCGGCGGGGGCCCGGTCCGCGCCGCTCCGGTGGGCGCCCCCGGTGACGGGCCCGCGCCGGACCAGCTCGCCCAGGGTGCGGCGTACGCCCGGCTCGTAGGCGGAGAACGTACGCCGCAGGAGCGGCAGCACGTCGGTGAACGTGTCGGTGGAGACGCCGGCCAGCCAGGCGTCGAGGAGGGCGAGCAGCCGCTCGTCGTGCACCAGCACCATGCCGCCGCCCGACGCTCCGCCGACGAACCCCTCGATCCAGGCGGCGGCGTCGGCGGGCGGGGCGCCGGCGGAGAGCGCGAGGCCCATCAGCCGGGCGGCCTCGTCCTCCGTGAGCCGCCCCTCGTCCAGCAGGAGCCGCACGGCCCGGCCACGGATGATCCCGGCGACCGAGTCGCGGCTCGCCAGCTTGCCCAGGACGGCGTCCCAGCGCTCCCGCAGCCCCGGCGGGGGTGACGCCCCGGCGACCAGCAGCCCGATCGCCCCGTGCACGGCCTCCACCTGGCGGCGCAGCGCCTCGGCCCCGTCCGCGTCGAGGGCGGTGCAGGCGGAGGGCAGACCGACGCAGACGCGGTCGGCGAGGCCGGCGGCGACCTCGCCGAGCGCCGCCGTGTCCGTGCCGCGCACGTCCCCGTACCGCAGGGAGCGGGCGAGGGCGGGCAGCGCGTCCGCGAGGTGGCCGACGTCGGAGTCGAGCGCGGCCCGGTCCGCGAGGGCCTTCATCACGACGGGCAGCGCGTCGGGCAGGTCGGCCAGCAGGCAGTGCTCGGCGAGGTCGGTCACCTCGGACAGGGCGGTCGCCGCGCCGGCGCGCGCCTCGGCCCTCGCCGTCGCGGCGGTCAGGACGGTGGTGCCCCACACCCCCGCCTCCGCGACCCGGATGTGCAGCTCCGGCTCCCAGCACAGCCGCCAGCTCTCCCGGAAGGTGCCGGTGCCCGTCCCCGCCATCGGGCCGCCCCAGGCGACGCCGAGGAGGCGCAGCCGGTGCAGGAGCCGGCTGCGGGCGGCGTCGGTGTCCTTGCGCAGGTCGAGGTCGACCACGCGCTCCCGCGCCTCCGGCTTGAGCCGGAGGGTGCGCTGGGTGCGGGTCAGGTCCCGTTGGAGCGGGACGGCGGGGGCGGTGTCCGGGACCTCGCCCAGCGTCTCGCCGACGATCAGCCGGTCCTGGACGAGGGCCAGCGGGACGTCGGAGCCCTCGCACATGACGGCCCGCACCGCGTCGGTCGCCTCGCCCAGCCCGGCCAGCGGGCGGCCGCGCAGGGCGGCGAGGGTCTCGGCGAGGCGGACCGCCTCGATGACGTGGGCGGTGGAGACGAAGCGGTCCTCCGCGCGCAGCAGCCCGGCGACCTTGGTCATCCACCGCTCGATCGGCCGGTCGGCCGCGTCGAAGAGGTGGGCGTACCAACCGGGGGCCTCGATCCCGGCCCCGTAGCCGCTGTGCCGGGCGAGCCTGCGGTGGGTCCACGGCACCCACGTCAGCTCGGTCCGGATCTTCGGGAGGCCCTTGAGGAGGGCCCGGTCGGCGGCGAGGGTGGTGCGCGCGGCGAGCGCGGGGACGTGCCAGGCCCCGCAGACGACGGCGACGTCGTCCCCGAACTCCTTGCGCGCGGTGCGCACCTGGACGCGCATGTACGCCTCGCGGACGGCGTCCCTGGGCTGCCCGCCGTCCCCGTAGGTCTCGCGGAGCGCCGCCATGGCCTCGGCCAGCGCGGCGAACGGCGCGAGCGCGTCGTCGGCCTCCCGTGTCGCGTCCTGAGCGGCTTCCGCTCCCGCGGCGGCACCGGGTGAACGGTGCTCGACGACGTCCTCCCACCAGCGCTCGGGGTCGTCGTATCCGGCGGTCTCGGCGAGCACGCGGATCGGGTCGACGACCGGGCTGACCTCGTCCGCCCCCTCCTGCCGGGGGGCGGCCGGGCCGTCGGCGTCCGGGGGCGCGTCCTGCGGGGCCGGTGACGGGGTGTGCGCCAGGGCCAGGGAGTGGGCGGCCGGGAGGTCGATGAAGCGCACCGGCACGTCGTGGTCGAGGGCCCATCGGATCGCCGCCCACTCGGGCGAGAACGCGGCCATCGGCCAGAACGCGGCCCGCCCCGGATCGTCCACGGCGTGCGCGAGCAGCGCGACGGGGGGACGCATCTGCGGGTCGGCGGCGAGCGGGAGGAGCGCGTCGCCCTCGGGCGGCCCCTCGATGAGGACGGCGGCCGGGCGGGCCGCCGAGAGCGCGGCGAGGACCGCCCGCGCCGAACCGGGCCCGTGGTGCCGTACGCCCAGCAGGAAGGGCCCGCCGGGGCCGGTCCGCGCCCCGCGCCCGGCCGCCCCGTCGGACGCTCCAAGCTCGGGGACTGCGGCGTTCGTGGCTCCGGAGCCCGTGGTTCCGGCGGCGAAGGCCCCGGATCTCGTGGCTCCGGCGGCGTCCCCGGCACCCGTCGCCCCGGCGTCCGAGGGCGCGGCGTCCGTCGCCCCGGCGCCCGTCGCCCCGGTGCCCGTCGTTCCGGCGCCCGTCGTCACGGCGTCCGCGGGCGTGCGGCCGGGCCGCGGTGCGGTCGTCATGCGGAGACCTCGCGGCAGGCGCGGTAGAAGTCCTTCCAGCCGTCGCGCTCGCGGACCACGGTCTCCAGATACTCCTGCCAGACCGCGCGGTCGGCCGCCGGGTCGCGGACGACCGCGCCGAGGATGCCGGCCGCGACGTCGCCGGGGCGCAGGACGCCGTCTCCGAAGTGGGCGGCGAGGGCGAGGCCGTTGGTGACGACGGAGATCGCCTCGGCCGTGGAGAGCGTGCCGGAGGGGGACTTGACCTTGGTGCGCCCGTCCGTGGTCACCCCGTCGCGCAGTTCGCGGAAGACCGTCACCACGCGCCGGATCTCGGCCAGCCCCTCCGGTGCGGCCGGCAGGTCGAGCGAGCGGCCGATCTGGTCGACCCGGCGGGAGACGATCTCCACCTCGGCCTCCGGGGTGGCGGGCAGCGGCAGCACGACGGTGTTGAAGCGCCGGCGCAGCGCGCTGGACAGCTCGTTGACGCCCCGGTCCCGGTCGTTGGCCGTGGCGATGAGGTTGAAGCCGCGGACGGCCTGGACCTCCTGCCCCAGCTCGGGGACGGGGAGCGTCTTCTCCGACAGGATCGTGATGAGCGAGTCCTGCACGTCGGCGGGGATGCGGGTCAGCTCCTCGACGCGGGCGGTCATGCCCTCGGACATGGCCCGCATCAGGGGGCTGGGCACCAGCGCGTCGCGGCTGGGGCCGTGCGCGAGCAACTGCGCGTAGTTCCAGCCGTAGCGGACGGCTTCCTCGGGCGTCCCCGCGGTGCCCTGCACCAGGAGCGTCGAGTCACCGCTGACCGCGGCGGCGAGGTGCTCGGAGACCCAGGTCTTGGCCGTCCCCGGCACTCCGAGCAGCAGCAGCGCGCGGTCGGTGGCCAGCGTGGTCACGGCGACCTCGACGAGCCGGCGCGGGCCCACGTACTTCGGTGTGATCACCGTCCCGTCGGGCAGCGCACCGCCCTGCAGATACATGGCGACGGCCCAGGGCGAGAGCCGCCAGCGAGCGGGCCTGGGGCGGTCGTCGGCGGCGGCGAGCGCCTTCAGCTCGTCGGCGAAGGCGTCCTCGGCGTGCGGGCGCAGAGCCTCGCCGCCGGTCTCCGCCCCGACGGACGCGGTGGTCGCGGGCATGGTCATGGGTCCCCCTCCAGATCGGTCGACCTGTTGTGGTTCCCACCGTGCACCATGGCACTGACAACGGGCCCTGACCGCAGGTCAGGGCCCGTTCGGGACCGGTCCGAGAGCGGTGGCCCAGGGGCGGCCGGCCGCTGGTCAGCCCACGATCGGCGACCCGGCGACACAGCCGCCGGCCGAGACCGCGCCCGCGCCCTTCGCCTCCTTGATGACCTTGCCCTTGTACGTGATGGTGCACGTGACGTCGCCGCCCGTCTCCAGCGCCAACGGCATGACGGCGGGCGGCATGATGCCGCGCAGCGTCACCGTCTTCTTCCACGGCAGGGTCGGCGCGGTGACGGTCTCCAGCTCCGGGTTCATGGCCTCGCCACCACCCGCGTGGAAGGAGATCTCGTCGACGCTCTTCCCCGTGACCTCGTACGTGACCTCGTAGGTCTCGTCCACGGTCTCGTCGACGGCCTTGGCCACCGCCTCGTCGACCGACTCGGCCGAGCAGGCGCCGAGCCCGAGGACGAGGCCCGTGACCGCCAGTGCGCCGCACAGGGCGCGCACGGGACGGTTGGCGCGGATGGTGTGCTTCATCTGGATCCCCCTGGATCGATCCGCCCGGATCGGTTCCGGCACGGAGACCGCAGGGAAACGCAAAGACAAGGCAAAGTCAAGTCGCTCTGACAACGGCTTCGTCGCAGGTCGGAGGGGATTGTCAGTGGCGCCCCCTAACGTCGTGGCCATGCTGCTATCTCATGGGGGAGAGACCGCGCCCGCCGGTGGACCGGAGGTGCGCTGGACGGCGGAACAGGTGCTGGCCCTGGCTCCTGACGCCGCCTCACGCAAGGCGGGCGCGCGACTCGGCGTGCCGGGCCCGTGGTCCGGGACGGGCTGCGACGGCGCGGGAGCCGTGTGGGGCCGGTGCAAGGGCAGCGGGAGGACGCCGTACGAGACCGTGGTCGACCTCACCGGGCCCGCCTACCGGTGCAGTTGCCCCAGCCGGAAGTTCCCCTGCAAGCACGCGCTGGGGCTGCTGCTGCTCCGGGCGTCCGACGAGGCGGTGTCCCCGCGGGCCGAGCCGGTCGACTGGGCCGCCCCGTGGCTCGACGGGCGCCGCGTGCGCGCGGCGGCGGACCCGGTCGCCGCGGGCGTGGAGGGCGGGGCCGGGCCCGCCGACCCCGCCGCCGCGCGGAAGCGGGCCGAGCGCCGGGCGGAGCGCGTCACCGGCGGGGCGCGGGAGTTGGAACAGCGCCTGGCGGATCTGCTGCGGGCGGGGCTGGTGAGCGCCGACCGCCCGGAGCAGGCCCGGTGGGAGGAGATCGCGGCCCGCATGGTCGACGCCCAGGCGCCGGGGCTGGCCAACCGGGTGCGGGAGTTGGGCGCGATCACCGGGTCCGGTCCGGGGTGGCCGGTGCGGCTGCTGGAGGAGTGCGGCCTGCTCCATCTGCTGGACGCCGCCTGGCTCGGCCGCGAGAGGCTGCCGGACCCGCTGGCGGCCACGGTGCGGACGAGAGTGGGGCTGCCGGTCTCCGCAGAGGGCCCTGCGATCCGCGACCACTGGCTGGTCCTCGCGCAGTACGACACCCCTGACGGCAGGATCACCACCCGGCGCGTCTGGCTGTACGGGCGGGAGTCGGGCCGCACGGCGCTGCTGCTCTCCTTCGGCGCGGGGGGCCGTTCACCGGACCAGGCGCTCCCGGTGGGCGTGGTGCTCGACGCCGAGCTGACCCCGTATCCGGGCGGCGGGCAGCTCCGTGCGGAGCTGGGGCGGCAGTTCGGTTCGTCCGTCCCGCTCGGCCCTCCGCCGGGCGTCCCCGCGGCCGCCGCCCCGGCCGTCTACGGGGACGCGCTGCGGGACGATCCGTGGCTGGAGGCGTATCCGGTCACCCTGCGCGACGTCATACCCGTGCCGTGCGAGGGCGGTTGGCAACTGGCCGACGCGCACGCCGACTCCGCGCTGCCGGTCGCCCCGGCGGCGCTGTCCCGGCCGGGGCTGTGGAAGCTCGTCGCGGTCTCCGGCGGTCGCCCGGTCACCGTGTTCGGCGAGATCGGCCACCGCGGCTTCGACCCGTTCGCGGCCTGGGACACGGAGGGCGGGGGCGCGGCCGAGGACGCCGCGGGCGGCACCGTCGTGCGACTGGTCTGACCCGGCACGGGCGACCGCCCCGCCCCAGGCGGCTCGCGCGTACGGCGTGCCCCCGGCCGCGCTCCGGGTCCGATGCCCCCCACCGCCCGCGCCTCTCCGCCCCACCACGCCGCCGTCCCACCGTTCCGCCGCCCCAGGAGCGGCCTCCCCCGGCCGTCCCGCCGCCCGCGTCCCACGTCCGCGTACCGCAAGCCCTTGGAGGTAAACGATGCCTCGTACGACCATCGACCCGACCGGGAACGCGACCGCGGAGCCGCCCCGGCCCCCGGCGGCCGACACCCCGCCCGCCGACGCCGTCGCCGCCGTCCCGTCGGCGTCCGAGCGTCCCGGCGCGGGCGCTCGGGCGGACGCGCCCGGCACCGCTCTCGACGGGGCGCCCTGGGAGGAGCTGGTCACCTCGGCGCTGCTGGGCACCGACCGCCGCCCCCCGGCGCCGCACGACGTGCTCGGCCCGGCCGACGCCCCCGGCGCGCTGCTGGACGCCGCCGCGCTGCACACCGTGCGGCGGCGGGCCGGGCTGCTGCCCGCGACGGCGAAGGCCCGTCCGGAGCCCGCCGTCCCCGATCCGCGCCCGCCGCTCCCCGAAGCGGCCCGGCACCGGCTCGCCCGCCTGCTCGCCGACCGGGCCGCGCCCTCGGCCGGTGGACGGCGCGGCACGACCCCCGACCTCACCGAGCTCATCCCGCAGTGGCTGGCCACCGCCAACCGGCGGGGGTTCCGGGCCCCGGCCTCCCTGGTGCCGGGACTGCTGGACGCCGCCCGCGCCCGGACGGACCTGCGGCCGCAGGCGCTCACGTTCGCCGGGCCGCGGGGACTGTGGCTGGCCGGGCTGAACCCCGAGTGGAAGTTCGCCCTGCGCGGTTCCGCGATCGGTTCGCTCCAGCCCGACACGACCGATCCGGAGGCGGTGCGGCAGGTGTGGGCGGAGGGGCTGTTCGCGGAGCGGATCGCCCTGCTCGACGCCGTACGGGCGCAGGACCCGCCGGCCGCGCTCGCCCTCCTGTCCGCGACCTGGTCCACCGAGCGGGCCGAGGACCGGCTGATGTTCCTGGACTCCCTGCGGACGGGGTTGAGCGGCGAGGACGAGCCGTTCCTGGAGCAGGCCCTGTCGGACCGCAGCCGCAACGTCCGCGCCACCGCGGCCGAACTGCTCTCCGCCCTGCCCCACTCGGCGCTCGCCCGGCGGATGGGGGCCCGTGCGGTGTCCTGCGTGAGCCCGGACCGCTCCGGCGACGCCGTGACCATCACCGTGGAGGCGCCCCACGAGTGCGACGCGGACATGCAGCGCGACGGCGTCGTGGCCGCCCCGCCGACCGGCCGGGGCGAACGGTCCTGGTGGCTGGGGCAGTTGGTGGAGGCCACCCCGCTCGGCGTCTGGGAGGAGCGGTTCGGCGGGCGTCCGGCCGAGGACGTGGTGGCCCTGCCGGTCGCCGACGACTGGGCGGGCGAGCTGCACGCCGCCTGGTGCCGGGCGGCGGTGCGGCAGCGGAACCCCCGATGGGCGCGGGCCCTGCTGGGAGCACCGTCCGCACCGCAGGCGAGCACGCCGGGGACGACCTCGATCGCCGAGCGCTCCAAGCTCCTCGCGATCCTTCCGGCGGACGAACGCGCCCTGTGGACAGCGGAGTTCATAGCGGCGCACGGCCTGTCGGAGGCGTTCCAGTTGCTCGGGGTGTGCACGGTCCCCTGGGCCGAGCCGCTCGGGCGCGCGGTGGTGGACGCGCTCGACATCGCGCGGGACGCCGGGAGCTACCCGTGGAGCTTCAGCGGCGTGATGGGGCTGGCCGAACGCTGCCTGGACCCGGCGGAGGCCGGACGGCTGGAGGTGCTCACGGCGGCGCAGGACGAACGGGAGGGAGCGTCACCCGGAGCCGGCGGGTACTGGTCGGAGGCCTTCCAGCGGCTGGTCTCCACGTTGCGGCTGCGCGCCGCGATGGAGGCGGAGCTGACGGCCTGACGGCCCACCGCCACCCCGCCGAACCCACGCGGAGGCCCGTACGGAGACCACTGCGAAGGCCCCGCACCCCACCCAAGCCTGCACGCGGATCCGCACGGAGACCCGCGCCCAGCCCGGCACAAGAGCCTGACGCCCGCCCGGCCCAGGACCCCGCGCCAGACCTGCTCGGGGCCCCGCGCCAAGGCCGCTCGCCGCCCGAGGCCGGACCGTGCGAGGGCGCACCGATCCCCCGGACCGCGCAAGGCCGCACCAATCCCTCCGGACCCAGGCCGCACCGGCCTCGCCACCCGAGGCCGGACCGCACGAGCCCACACCGGTCCCCCCGCGCGAGCCCACACCGACCCCTCCGAACCCAGGCCGGGCCGCACGAGCCCACACCGGTCCCCCCGGACCCGCGCCGGGCCTGCTCGGACTCCCGGCCGGACCCCTCGGCCCCCGCGCCAGGACCCGAGGCCGCCCTCGAGACCCGGCCCCGGCCCCGACCCCGTTCAGGTCTGGGCGGACTGGCGGACGTGGGCGTTCACCCAGGAGACGATCTCCGTCGTCGTCGCCCCAGGCGTGAACAGCTCCGCCACGCCCAGCTCCTTGAGCGGCGGGATGTCCGCCTCCGGGATGATCCCGCCGCCGAACACCTTGATGTCCTCCGCGTCCCGTTCCCTCAGCAGCTCGATGACCTTCGCGAACAGTGTGTTGTGCGCCCCGGAGAGGATCGAGAGGCCGATGGCGTCGGCGTCCTCCTGGATGGCCGTGTCGACGATCTGCTCGGGCGTCTGGTGGAGCCCCGTGTAGATCACCTCCATGCCGGCGTCCCGCAGCGCTCGTGCGATCACCTTGGCCCCGCGGTCATGGCCGTCGAGTCCCGGCTTGGCCACCACCACACGGATCGGACCGGTCACACCCATTACTGCCTCCACAGGGTCTCCCGCGCCTGAAGGGCCGGGGAGGTGAACGAACGTTAGCCCCAGCATCCCGCACACCGCAGTTTCGCGGCAGGCGGGGAGGGGGAAATCACACGCGGGGCATGTCCGCCGTGCGCCGCCTCCCGCATCCCGCGGCCCTTGGGCCGCGCGGGGACCGGCGCGGGGGGAGCCGCTACGAGGTCACCGGACCACCGTGCCGTCAGCCGCACGGCACGGTGGTCCGGCCTCACCGCCCGCTCCCGCCCGGCCGCGCTCCTCGTGCGGACGCGACCGCCGGGTGCGCGCCCCGGTGGCGCTCGGGACGGCGCACCGCGGCGCCGCCGTCGCCCCCGGAGCCGGGCTTCACCCCATCGTGGGGCGGACGCGCGACGACTCCCCGGTGATCGAGGAGCTGCGCTCCCCCGCGCCCGACCGCCGGACGCGCTTCGTGAGCTTCTGGAGCGGCTGGACCGGACGACGGTCCCCGTCGGGACGCCGTGCGCCGACCACCCCGGCCATGACGCGGTGAGCGGGCGCGTCACCGGGATCGGGCGCCTCGCGCCGCTCGTGCATCCCGCCGTGACCGCGGCTGTCCGCGCGGTACGGGAGAAGCCCGGAACGCAAGACGGCGCGACCGGGTCCCGCAGAGAAATCCCCGCCGCGTGAAATAGAACGGTTCTCGAACGTAGAGCCAAGGCTCCGTCTGACGGCCCCCGAAAGACGCTCGAATGCCCGTTTCCTGCGAAGGTAAAACCCGCCGAAGATTGTCGTCGTCACATACTGCCGGGTACAGTCGCGGCCACTGCTTCCCCCTGGGACTTCCCCGACCGGGACCCAGAACAGTCCTGCTGTCGAGGCGAGAGAGAAGTTGGTGAACGACCAGCACCCCCACGCCGGACCCGTCGGGTACGACGCCCAGTCGACCGGCAGCTTCGACACCGACCCGCTCTTCGGCTGCCTCCCCGGCGGCGATGCCTCCGGTTACGAGGCGGGGTACGACGCCGCCTACGCCACCGGGCACGAGACGGCCGCCGGATACGACGGCCCCGCCTACGACGCCGGTTACGGCTCCGCGTACGCCACCGGACAGCCTGACCACGGCGGACCGTACGACTCCGCCGCGTGGGACACGGGCGGCCGGCAGACCACCGTCGCGTACGACGGCTACGCCTCCCCGTCCGGGGCCCACCAGCAGCCCGACCAGCAGTGGGACGCCACCGGGTCCTGGCAGCAGGCGGCCGCGCAGGAGACGACCGGCTCGTGGGCCACCGCCGACACCGGCGCGTTCCCCACCACCGGGTTCGCCTCCGCCCCGTACGGAGCGGACGGGTACGAGACCGGGGCGTACGCCACCGCCTCGTACGACACCGGCGCCTACCCGAGCGGCACGGCGTACGGGATCGGCGGGGCGCAGGAGGCGGACGCCTACGACACCGGGACGCATCCCGTCGGGGCGTACGGCGCGGCCTTCCCCGCGGACACCGGGACCTACGCCACCACCGGCGCGTACGACACGGGCGCCTACGACACCGGCGCCTTCGACGCGACCGCCTGGAACTCCGGCGCCGCGCCCGACGGCACCGCGTACGACCCCGAACAGACGTCGTATCCGCTGTACGGGCAGCACGCCTCCTCGTCGGCGGACGCCGACCCGGCGGGCGGCCCGGACGCGGTCGCGGAGCGGACCGAGCCGGCCGACGAAGCCGCCGACCCTGCGGAGGCGCTGTCCGCCACCGCGCAGTTCGCCGCCCTCGACGCGGACGCCCTCCCCGAGCCGGACGCCGCACCCGCCCCGCCCTCCGCGCACCGCGCCGCCGCCCGGCCCCCGGCCGCCCGCGGCCGGGCCCGCCGCCGCACCCCCGCCAAGCGCTCCGCCCTCCTGACCGTCGCGGTGCCGTCCGCCTGCGTGATGAGCGTGGCGGGCATCGCCGCCGCCTCGGTCAGCGGCCTGTCCGGCGGCGAGGAGCGGCCGGAGGAGACGACCGCCTCCCTGGCCGTCGCCGACCCCAGCACGGTGAAGCCGGTCGCCGCGAACAACCGGCTGGACAGCCAGTTGGAGCAGCTCGACGAGGGCAGCAACGACTTCCGCGAGCGCGCGAGCCGCACCCAGGAACGCATCGACCTGCAGGAACGCCAGGCGGCGGAGAAGAAGAAGCGCGCGCAGGAGGCGGCCCGCCGCGAGGCGATGCGCCCCAAGTTCGCCCTGCCGGTCACCCAGCACGGGCTCAGCGCCTACTACGGCCAGGCGGGCGTCAACTGGATGTCCGTCCACACGGGCATCGACTTCCCCGTCGGGTACGGCGCTCCGGTGATGGCCGCCACCGACGGCATCGTGCGCACCCAGTTGAACTCCGCCTACGGCAACATGGTGATCGTGACCAAGGCGGACGGCACCGAGACCTGGTACTGCCACCTCAGCAGCACCCGGATCCGCTCGGGCCCGGTGAAGGCCGGCGACGTCATCGGGTACGCCGGGGACTCGGGCAACTCCACGGGCCCCCACCTGCACTTCGAGGTCCGGCCCGCCGGCGGCGCGGCGATCGACCCGCTGGCGTGGTTCCGCAGCCACGGCCTCGACCCGACCTGAGCGGACCTCGGCACGGCACACGACAGGGGCGGGGGGGGGGCGGGCGGCCCCCCCCCCCCCCCCCCCCCCCCCCCCCCCTTCCCCTTTCCCCCCCCCCCCCCCCCCCCCCCGGCGCCGCCGTTGGCCGCCCAGCCACCCCGCCACACCCCCCGCCGCAACACTTCCGCCCCCCTCGG
>NZ_JBVJCD010000081.1:0-22972 GCF_055588985.1 Streptomyces sp. NPDC041970 | reverse complement strand
CGGGGTGACCGCCACCGCGCACGCCGGAGCGGGCCGGGGCCGGGGGGCGGCTCCGGTGGTCGGGGAGGGGCGCTCGGTGGCGTAGAGTGGGGTTCACCGACGCGGGGTGGAGCAGCTCGGTAGCTCGCTGGGCTCATAACCCAGAGGTCGCAGGTTCAAATCCTGTCCCCGCTACTGAAGGACCAGGCCCGGCACGCAGGCAGCGTGCCGGGCCTGAGTCGTATCCGGGCCGGAGGGCGGCCGGGGCGTTCGGCTTGACCTTGACGCAGCGTGAAGTTCTAGCGTTTCCGGCATGGAGTGGTCCATCCAGGAAGTCGCCAGGAAGGCCGGCACCACGAGCCGTGCGCTCCGGCACTACGGAGACCTCGGTCTCCTCGTGCCGAGCCGGGTCGGGAGCAACGGCTACCGCTACTACGACCAGGACGCCCTCGTCCGGTTGCAGCGCATCCTGCTGCTGCGGGAGCTGGGGCTGTCGCTGCCGGCGATCAAGGACGTGCTGGAGGGGCAGCGGGACACGGCGGTGGCGTTGCGGGCGCATCTACGGCTGCTCGAACAGGAGCAGGCGCGCATCGGGCGGCAGATCGCCTCGGTGCGGACCACTCTCCACAGGACGCTGGAGGGGACGGAACTCATGGCCGATGAAGTGTTCGACGGCTTCGACCACACGGTGTACGAGCAGGAGGTGGGCGAGCGCTGGGGTCGGGAGGCGTACGAGGAGGGCGACCGGTGGTGGCGTTCGCTCGGGCCGGAGCGCAGGAAGGCGTTCCTGGCGGAGCACGAGGCCATCGCCCGCGACTACGGGCGGGCGCGGGAGGCCGGTCTCGCGGCGGACGGCGCCGAGGCGCAGGACATCGCGCGGCGCCACTGCGCGTGGCTGTCGGCGACGAAGGAGCCGAGCCGTGCGTACGTGATCGGGCTCGGCGGGATGTATGTCGCCGATCCGCGGTTCGGAAAGAACTACGATCGCTACGGAGACGGCACCGCCGCCTTCGTGAGGGACGCACTGACGGTCTACGCGGAACGCCGGCTCTCCGACTGACCACGGAGGTCGGGGGGCTTCCGCCTTCCGCTCCCCCTATTCGGCCGATGAGGAGTCGCCGCTCGGCGCGGCTCCGGGAAGCCTGGACGGGGAGCGGTACCGTCCGCAGCCGTGGGTGGACCGGGCAGGAGTGGACAGGTGGGGTTGGCCAAGGAGCGGGGCGGGGGCATGACCGGGAACACCGGGGCACTCGGGCGGGCTCTGTTCGGAGCCCCCGAGGCCGCAGGGACGTCCGGCTCCCAGGTCACCCGGCGGTTCGTCCGGATGCTGCCGGCCCTGCTCATCGTGGGCGGGCTGGTCTTCGACGAGCTGACCCCGCCCAACTTCACGGCCGTCCCCCTGTTCGTCGCGGCCCCGCTGATCGCCGCGCCGTTCTTCTCCCGGCCCAGGACCGTCCGCACGGGGGTGGCCGCGCTCCTCGCGGTCACCGTGATGCGGTTCCTCGACGGGGTCTCCACGCAGGTGGTCCCGGTCATCGAGATGGTCACGGTGCTCACCGCGGCGGTGCTGGCCCTCGTCATCAACGGGGTCGTGCGGCGCGGCAACGAGCAGTTGGCCTCGGCGCGGGTCATCGCGGAGACCGCCATGCGGGCGGTGCTGCCGACGCCGGCCGAGCGGATCGGCGGGCTCCAGGTGGCCGCGCGGTACGAGGCGGCGCAGGCGGACGAGTTCGTGGGCGGCGACCTGTTCGCGGTCGCGGACACCCCGTACGGCGTACGCCTGGTGGTCGGGGACGTACGCGGCAAGGGGCTGGACGCCGTCGAGGCGGTGGCGGTGATCATCGGGGCGTTCCGGGAGGCCGCCGAGCAGGAGCAGGCGTTGGAGGGCGTCGCGCAGCGGTTGGAGCGTGCGCTGGCCCGTGAGGGGACGCGGCGGTACGGCCTGGACGTGATGGAGGGGTTCATCACCGCGGTGCTGGCCGAGATCCCGCCCGGATCGGCCGCTCTGCGCCTGGTCAACCGCGGGCACCCCGAGCCGATCCTGCTGCACGCGGACGGCGCGGTGGAGGTGCTCGCGCCCTCCGCGCCGGCGCTGCCGCTGGGGATGGACCTGGGGGTGTGGCCGGACCGGTCCGACGAGTGGGCGATGCCCGCGGGGTCGACCCTGCTGGCCTTCACGGACGGGCTGTCGGAGGCCCGTGACGCGTACGGGAACTTCTACGATCCGGCGGCCCGGCTGCGCGGCCGGATCTTTCCGGGGCCGGAGGAGCTGTTGTCGGCGCTGACCGACGACGTGCGGCTGCACACCGGGGGGCGGGCCACGGACGACCTGGCGCTGCTCGCGGTCGCCCGGCCGGCGGAGGGGCAGCCGGTGCCGCGGACCACGGTGAAGATCGTGGGGCGGGGAAAGGGCGCGAAGGGTTGACACGGTGCGTAGTCGGAGCGCGCCGCTACGCATAACATTTGACATACCGTCAGAAAAAGTGGTGTGGCTGAGCCCTGGTCAAGTCGCCCGATTCCACCCGCTTGTGACCCGTACATCCCCGCCGAGTCCGTTAATGATCAACAGGGACGGCTTGGAATCGGGGCCCGGTGTCTATTAACGTTCGATAACGCAGCGCGGTCGTCCCAGCCGTCGACAGAGGCGGCACCGTGCGCGAGCGCCGAATTCCGCAAGGGAACCGGGGAACCACCTTCATGGGGTGAATCGGACACCTGCGTCTCGTGAGAGGCGGAGGGGCCCGTAGGAGACCTTCCTGCTCCGAACCCGTCAGCTAACCCGGTAGGCGAGAAGGAAGGAAAGGAGTGCGCCCACGTGGCGTCCAACCAGCCTGCCCCTGAGGCGCTGTCACCCTTCGCCCCCGACGACTTCGGAGGCGCGGAGCGGTCTCGGGAGGAGTGGAACCCCACCGCGGAGTCCATCCGTCCGGTGCGCGGCAAGCACCGCGTGGCCAAGCAGCGCGGTCTGGCCCGCAGCTCCACCGTCCTCGGGGTCGGCGTCATCGCGGCCGTCGGCGCGGGAGGCATGGCCACCGCCCAGAGCAAGCCGCCGGTCTCCATCACCCTTCCCGATTCGATCGCGGACAATCTCCCCGACGCCAAGTCCCTTCCCGGTGTCGGCGCCCTCATGTCCACGGAGACGGGCAGCGCCCCGGTCGTCGCGACCGCACCGCTCACCACCGCCGGCATCACCACCGCGGAGGCCGAGGGGGGCGCCACCGACGCGGGCGAGGCGCTGCGCGCCCGCATCCTCCAGCAGGCCGAGCAGCAGCAGGCCAGCGCCGACGCCGAGGCGAAGGCCGCCGCCGAGGCCGCCGCGGCCGAGAAGGCCGCCGCCGAGGCGAAGAAGCAGCAGGACGAGGCCGAGGCCAAGGCCGCCGCGGAGAAGAAGGCGGCGAGGGAAGCGGCGGAGCGGAAGGCGGAGGCCGAGCGCCTCACCAGGCTCGCCGCCAGCTACTCCCTGCCCACCGCCTCCTACACGATCACCTCGACCTACGGGCAGTCCGGTGCGCTGTGGTCCTCCGGCCGGCACACCGGCCTCGACTTCGCCGGGTCGGCCGGTGCTCCGCTCAAGGCCGTGCACAGCGGCACGATCACGTCGGCCGGCTACTCCGGCGCGTACGGCTACCGCACGGTCCTCCGGCTCGATGACGGCACGGAGATCTGGTACGCCCACCAGGCCTCGATCGAGGTGTCGGTCGGGCAGCGGGTCACCACCGGCCAGACGATCGGCCGCATGGGCGACAGCGGCAACGTGACCGGCGTCCACCTCCACCTGGAGGTCCGCACCGCGGGCGGCTCCGCGATGGACCCGAGGGCCTGGCTGAACAGCAAGGGCCTGCCGGTCTGACCCGTCGAGAACCGGGCCTCCCGGTCCGGGCGCTCCCGCCGAGCGCCCCGGACCGGGAGGCCTCGCGCGTTCCCCGGACCCTGTGCGGGGCGCCGCCCGCTACCGCGGTGTGCGGCGGTGGGTGTGCGGCGCGTCGCCGTACGGGGGGTGCGGGCCCCGGCCGGGGGGTCCGGCGTACGGGGGCTGGTGCGGGAGCGGGGCCGCGTGGGCGGGACCGGGCGGTCGGGCGTGGGCGCCGTGGCCGTACCCGTGACCGGGCCCGCTTCCGTAGCCGGACCCGATTCCTCCGGGCCCGTGTCCGCTTCCGTATCCGCTCGCGTACGGGAACGGGGCTCGGCGGTGGGAGCGCGGGCGGGCCGTGAGGCGGGCGGCGTGGGTGAGGGCCGGGGCGGCGACGGCGCGGCGCTGCCAGAGGTGGTGCAGCAGCTCGCGCTCCCGCGCGGCGAAGTCCGCGCCCACCGCGCCGTGGCGGGCCCGGCGGCGCAGCCCGGCCAGGGACGTCGCGAACGACTCGTACTCCGCGACCGCGCGCGCCGCGGACCGGCCCCGGCTCCGGTCCCGCTGCCAGTGGCGGGCCAGGTCGCGGGCGAGGCCGCGGGCCCGCATGGAGGAGAGCGCCGTCGGTTCGTCGGGGGCGAGCCAGCCGGCGGCGGCGTACGCGGGCAGCTCGGCGGCGAGGGTGCGCAACTCGCGTTGGCGCGACCAGACCGCCAACCAGGTCACCAGCCCGAACGCCGGGACCATCACGGTGCCGTACACCGCGTAGAAGGCGTACGGGCCGAAGACCGACGAACCGTTCCACAGGGCGTGCAGGCCCATCGCCAGCAGCAGGCCGAGCAGCGGCAGGGCGATCCGGCGGACCCGGTGGCGGCGGTCGCTGACGGCCGCGAAGCCGAAACCGAGGCCGGTGAGGACCGTGAACAGGGGGTGCGCGAAAGGCGACATGACGATGCGCACGAAGAACGTCCCCGCCGTCACCGACGCGAGCCCGGAGCTGCCCACCTGCTGGTCCTCGCCGAACGCGTTGCCCAGATAGAGGATGTTCTCGGTGAACGCGAAGCCCGTCGCGGTGAACCCGGCGACGACGATCCCGTCCACCACCCCGCTGAACTCCCTTCTGCGGAACAGGAAGATCAGCAGCACGGCGGCGGCCTTCGCGCTCTCCTCCACGACCGGGGCGATGACGGTCGCCCCCAGGGTGCCGGCGCTCGCCGGGTCGGCGGTCGCGGTGGCTATCCAGCGCGTCGCGAAGGAGTTGGCGATGATCGCGACGAGCGCGGCCGCACACGCGCCCCAGGCGAAGGAGAACAGCAGATTCCGCCAGGGCCCCGGCTCGACCCGGTCCAGCCAGCGGAAGGCGGCCATCAGCAGCGGCACCGGCAGCAGGGCGAGCCCGAGACCGACCAGGAACCCCTCGGGGCCGGTCTGCTCCCGCACGAGGGCCAGGATCACCAGCCCGCACAGCACGAGCGCGACGACCACCGCCCCGGCGCGGAACGCCTTGCTGCGCCACACCATGCCGACGCGGCGCGGCCGGTAGCGCCACTGGCCGCGCTCCGGCGCGGGGCCCAGGACCTCGTCGAGCCGCTGCTCGTGGAGGACCGGGACAGCCGGCCGCACCTGTCGATGCTGTACAGAACCGTCGGACACCACTCGACCTTAGCGAGAAGGACTGACATCCGAGCCCGCCGTCGGCTCGGACGCCTTCCGTGAGGGCGCGTTGGACGGTCCTCCGGCGCGTGCGCGTCCAGGCGCGCCCCGCGACCGCGCGCCGGCCGGGACGCCCCCGGCGGGCCCGCGCCGGACGGACGGCTGCCGCGACCGGGCGTCAGACGCGGGCGAACAGCAGGTCGTGGACGACGTGTCCCTTGTCCAGCCCCTGCCCCTCGAACCGGGTGAGCGGGCGGAACGCGGGGCGCGGGGCGTAACCGCCGTCGGCCGCGGTGTTCTCGAAGAGGGGGTGCGCGGTGAGCACGTCGAGCATCTGCTCCGCGTACGGCTCCCAGTCGGTCGCGCAGTGGAGGATCGCGCCGGGCTTCAGCCGGGGGGCCGCCAGGTCCAGGAACTCCGGCTGGATCAGCCGCCGCTTGTGGTGCCGCGCCTTGGGCCACGGGTCGGGGAAGAAGACCCGCAGGCCGTCGAGGGAGGCGGGGGGCAGCATCTCGCGGAGCAGGATGACCGCGTCGCCGTTGGCCACCCGTACGTTGGACAGCCCGGCCCGGTCCGCGAGGCCGAGGAGGTTGCCCTGGCCGGGGGTGTGCACGTCGACGGCGAGGATGCCGGTGCCCGGATCGTCGGCCGCCATCTGCGCGGTGGCCTCGCCCATGCCGAAGCCGATCTCCAGGACGACCGGCAGCCCGTCGAACAGCTCGTCCGGGTCCAGGACGCGCTGCCCGTCGATGTCCAGGCCCCACTTGGGCCACAGCCGCTCCAGGGCGTCCTGCTGGCCTGGCGTGACCCGGCTGCGGCGCGGCTGGAAGCTCCGGATGCGGCGCTCGTGGTGCGAACCGGCGGGGTCGGCGGCGGGGCCGCCGGGGAAGCGGGGCTCCTGGCGCAGCCGGCGCTGCCGCTCGAAGGAGGCCGCCCGCAGCGCGGCCGCGTCGGCGGCCCCGTCGTCCACGAGGGCGTCGGCGGCGGTGGAGCCGGACGGGGCAGGAGCCGCGGCGTCGGCGGCGGTGGAGCCGGACGGGGCAGGAGCCGCGGCGTCGGCGGCGGTGGAGCCGGTCGGATCGGCGCCGCGGAACGCCGAGGCGGCGTCGGGCGTACCGGGGGCGGGGTCAAAGGGCTGTTCAGACACGATGGCCCGATTCTACGGCGGGCGGCTTCCACCCCGTCCCCCGAGCCCGGTCCAGCGCGCGTCGCGCCACCTCTCGCCCGATGGGCAGCGACGCCGTCGCGGCGGGCGAGGGGGCGTTGAGCACGTGGACGGTGTGCGGGGCCTCGCGGATCAGGAAGTCGTCCACCAGCGTGCCGTCCCTCAGCACCGCCTGGGCCCGCACCCCGGCGGGCGACGGCCGCAGGTCCTCCTCGGTGACGGCGGGCAGCAGCCGCTGGACCGCGCGGGTGAAGGCGGACCGGGACAGCGAGCGGTGGACCTCGCCCGCCCCGTACCGCCAGTGCCTGCGGGCGATCCGCCAGGCGCCCGGCCAGCTCAGCGTGGACAGCAGGTCGGCCGGGCGGACGACGGGCCAGCCGTACCCCTCGCGGGCCAGGGCGGGGACCGCGTTCGGACCGACGTGGACGGAGCCGTCGAGGCCGCGCGTGAGGTGGACGCCGAGGAAGGGGAAGGCCGGGTCCGGCACCGGGTAGACGAGGCCGCGCACCAGCTCGGGGCGGGCGAGCGCGTAGTACTCGCCGCGGAACGGCACGATCCGCACCCCCGGATCGTCCCCGGCGAGCCGGGCCAGCCGGTCGCTGTGGAGTCCCGCGCAGTTGACCAGCGTCCGCGCCCGGACGACCCGGCCGTCGGCGGTCCGCACCGCGACGCCCCAGGCGCGCCGGTCTATCGCGGTGACCTCCGCGCCGTACCGGACGACGCCGCCCGACGCGGTGACCTCGGCGGCGAGGCGGGCGGCGACGGCGGCGAAGTCGCAGACGCCCGTGGTGCCGACGCGGATCGCGGCGATCCCCCGGACCTCGGGCTCGTACTCCGCGATCTGGGCGGGGCCCAGCTCCCGCACGGGCAGGCCGTGGGCGCGGCCGCGCTGCGCCAGGCCGTGCAGCCGGGGCAGCTCGGAGCGGTCGGTGGCGACGATGAGCTTGCCGGTCACCGCGTGCCCGATGCCGTGCTCGGCGCAGAACTCCGCCAGCTCCTCGGAGCCGCGCAGCGCGTACCGCGCCTTGAGCGAACCGGGGCGGTAGTAGATGCCGCTGTGGACCACGCCGCTGTTGCGGCCGCTCTGGTGGCGGGCGGGGCCGTGCTCCTTCTCCAGGACCGTCACCCGGACGCCCGGCGCGGAGCGGGTGACCGCGTACGCGGTCGACAGACCGACGATCCCGCCGCCGATCACCAGCACATCGCAGTCGTACGCCGTATGCGTCGCCATCGAGCCACCTCCCACCCCGATAGTGCACTGGCCCACTGACAACCGGCTCAAACCCGATCGGGGCAGGGCGTGTGCGTCACGCGGGGCGGACCGCGTCCGGCGCGCCCGCCGGGGGGCCTGACCGGCGCGCGCCGGTGCACGCCGGTGGCCGACCGGCCGGTGCGCACTGGCGCGCACGTCCTGCCCGACGCCTGCCCGACTCCGGGCACGGGGCGGGCGGTGTGTGGCCTGCCTCGCCCGGCCGGTGGCCCGGCCGCCCGGCGGACCCGCCCCGGCCGCGGGTCAGACCGGGGTGACCAGCAGCGGGCGGGCCCGTTCGCGCAGCTCCGCGACGCGCGGCTCGTCCCCGTACGGTTCGAGGCGGTGCAGGAGGTCGCGGACGTACTCCGTGGTGCGGGCGGAGGAGATCCGTCCGGCCACCTCCACCGCTCGGGTGCCCGCCGCGCAGGCCGCGTCGAGGTTGCCCGACTCCAGCTCGGCGACGGCGGACACGACGAGCCGCAGTCCGTGGCTGCGGACGAACTCCTCGGTCGGCCGGGACAGCGCCTGCTCGGTGAAGCGCCGGACCTGGCGGGGCGCCTTCAGGTCGCGATAGCACTCGGCGGCGTCGGCGGCGAACCGGTCGTAGGAGTAGAAGCCCAGCCAGGACGGGTCGGCGTCGCCCGCGCGGGACCGCTCCAGCCAGCTCTCGGCGCCCTTGAGCGCGGCCCCCGCGGCCGGTGCGTCGCCGGCCTTGGCGTGGGCGCGGGCCTCCACGAGGCGGAAGAAGCTCATGGTGCGGGCGGTGGCGAGCCCGCGGTTGCGCTCGACGGCGGCCTGCGCGAGGTCGACCCCCTCGTCGGCGAAGCCCCGGTAGGTGGCCTGGAGGGACATCGAGGCCAGGACGTATCCGCCGAGGGGGACGTCGGCGGCGGCGCGGGCCAGGCGCAGGGCCTGGATGTAGTAGCGCTGGGCGGCCTCCTGCTGGCCGGTGTCGAAGGCCATCCAGCCCGCCAGCCGGGTCAGCTCCGCCGCCGCGCCGAACAGGGCCCGGCCCACCTCGTCGGTGTACGAGCCGAGGAGCAGGGGTGCGGCGTCGACGCGTAAGCACTCCGGGACCATCGAGGAACGCCAGTCGCCGCCGCCGTACTTGGAGTCCCAGCGCCGGGCGTCCTGGGCGGCCTCGCGCAGCTTCGCCACATCGCTGTGGCCGACCCGCAGCGGCGAGGCGTCCGCCACCGACTCCGGGCCGGGCTGGAGCGGAACGGAGCCGGAGATCCCGGCCGTGCCGCCCTCCGTGCGCGGGAGGTGCGCCCCGCGCGCTCCCGGTGCGCCGCGCCCGCCCGTTCCGGCCGGTCCGTCGGGGGCCGCGCGCGTACGGAGAACGGCTGCCCGCGCCGCCGTCGCGTCCCGTGCCACCGACGGATCGGCGGGGGTTATCAGCCAGCGGGAGGCGGGGGTCGCGTAGGCGCTCACCGAGAACGATCCCGCCAGGGACTGCCAGATGCCGCCGCCGCCCCGCCGCCCGGCCAGATCCAGCCGGTACAGCTCGGTCGCCGACCTGACCGCCTCGCCCACGTCCCGAGGGAAGGCGAGGCCGACCTCGGGGGCCGGGTCCGCGTCGGCGAGGCCGATCTCGTGCAGCGGGACCGGTCGGCCGAGCTTGGCCCCGATCGCGGCCGCGATGAGATGCGGCGCCGCGCCCTGCGGCACCATCCCCTTGGCGACCCACCGGGCCACCGAGGTCTTGTCGTAGCGAAGTGTCAGACCGCGCTGTGCTCCGAGGTCGTTGACCCGCCGGGCGAGCCCGGCGTTACTGATTCCCGCGAGGGCGAGAACTGTGCCGAGCTTCTCGTTCGGCCCGCGTTGCTCCCTGGACATGCGCCACCCCTCGACACACAGACAGCCGCCGCGACACCGAGGACGGCGCGCGGCATTCGTACCGGTGCCTCCCCAGGTTCGCGCCTCCGTACTCCGCCTGCACACGCATATGGCCGAGCCCCGAGGAATATGCCCCCCTGCTGAGAACACCGGTAAACACAGCGTAGTTCTCCCTATCCCTACCGTTAAGGGGCAGAGGTCCGGATGGCGGGATTGTTGCCCGTGCGGGTGGTCGGAGCGGCCCTCGCGGGGGCGGTCGGGGCGGTGGTCCGCGTGCTCCCGGCGTGTGGCCGTGCGCCCGGCCGTGCGCTCTGGCCCGGCCTCCATCGGGCCGCTTGTCTGGGTCCTGCGTGGGTCGGCCCGCTGCACTGGACTCAGTGGGCTGGGGGATACCGCCGCCCCCTTCCCCGCGGGCGGCGGACCGGTCCGGGAGGTGAGGCCCACCTCCCGGACCGTGCGTGCGAGGGGCCGCCCGCTCGGCGCGGCACCGTGCGGGCGCGGGGCGGCACTTCGAGAGAATGGCCGAATAGCGACGGCTCGGTGAGGGTCTGGCCAACGGTCTGACTATGGCTGGATATCGACGCTGTTTTCGGGCGGGTCCGGCCGCCCTCCGTGCTGCGGGAGCGACCGGGCCGGCGCGGGGCGGCTCGCCCGGCCAACCGCAACTCCCCGCTCGCGCCCCGCCATTGCCGTCTCCCCGACGACGTCCACGTCAGGCCCTTGCCAGGGGCGCGTGCCCTTCCGGCGTGCGCCGCCCGTACGCCCTCCCGCACGGCGTTGTCGTGGCAGCATGTCCCGCAGCGGCGTCTCGTCCCTCAGGTACGCCGTTTGTCCACAGCCTGTGGAGGCGGCGATGCGTTGGTTGGTGGGATGGAGCAGTATCGCCGCGCGCTTCGGCACCGCCGGCGCGGTCGGAGACGGCGGAGAGGAGCGCACGGTCCACCCCGTGGGCTCCCAACTCCTGTGGGGCGACCCCGATCCGCTGTGGGCGGTCGGTGACTGGCGCCCCGACGAGGTCCGCGTGATCGGCGTGGCCACTCCAGAGGGCGCGCCCACCGCCCGCCTCGCCGTCCTCGGCTGCTGCGGGGCCACCGACGAGCAGTTGCGCGTCGGGCTGCTCGCGGCGCGCGGCGGCGCGATGCGCCATCTCACCGCCTGGCCGGGCAGTTACACCGCCGTCGTGCAGATCGGCCGCCGCATCACCGTCGCGGGCGACCTGGCCGGCGCCCGGCCCGTCTTCCACACCCCGTGGGCCAACGGCACCGCCTACGCCACCGCCGCCCTGCCGCTAGCCGACCTCATCGAGGCCCAGCTCGACATCGGGCACCTCGCGGCCCTGCTCGCCTGCCCCGAGACGCCCGAGGCCCTCGGCGACGGCACCCCGTACGTCGGTGTGAAGCGGGTCCCGCCGGGCCACGCGCTCATCCTGCGGGAGGGCTCGCGCGAGATCACCGGGTACGAGGCCGTCGCCTCGCTCGCTGTCGCCGCGCCCCAGACCGACCCGGTGCACGCGGTCGAGGGCGTACGGGACGCGCTCGTCGAGGCCGTACGCGCCCGGCTCACCGCACCCCGCCACGCGCCGGGGACCCTGCCGGCCGATCCGGGGCCGGTCCCCGGCATGGGCCCCGCCGACCGCCGTGCCGCCCGCGGCGCACCCGTGCCGGGCATCGGTGCCGACCTCTCCGGAGGCAGCGCCTCCGCCACCCTCGCCCTGCTCGCCGCCGGGCTCCCCGGACTCCCCGGCACCCTCCTCGGCCACGGCGCGGCGGCGGGGGAGCGGCTGCTCGCCGTCACCTTCAACGACCTCACCACCCGCGCCCACGAGGACGAGCTCGAACGCGCCCGCGTCATCGCCGCCAACCCGCGCCTGCGCCACGTGGTCGTCGCGGCGGGCGAAGAGGCCCTGCCGTACGCCTCGTCGGGGACGGGTGCGCTCACCGACGAACCGGGCCCCTCCCTCGTCGTCGCCGAACGCCACCGCCGCCGCCTCGCCGCCGGCAGCGCCGACCACCTCGTCGGACACGGGGCCCGGCAGGTCCTGGACGCGCACCCGGCCCGGCTCGCCGACCTCCTGCTGGACCGGCGCAGACGCCACCTCCTGCGCCCCGTCGCCGCCCTCACCAAGGCCGAAGGCCCCACGGCGCACTCCCTGTTCGTCCCGCTGACGGTCTACCGCGCCGCCCGCCGCCTGGCCCGTACGTCCTACCGCGCCGGTCTGGAGTCGGCCGCCGGACTGCTGCCCGACGCCAACCGGTGCGCCCCCGACCTCGCCACCCCCGCCGACGCCTCGCTCGCCGCCCTCGCCTGGTCGCGCCCCGGCCCCGCGGCGCGCTGGCTGACGGGGGAAGCGCTCGCCGAAGTATCGGTTCGCCTCCAGGCGGCGGCGATCCGGCCGACCTCCGTGCAGCGCCCCGGCGAGGCCCGCGCCCGCGCCGCCCTCGCCCGCGCCGCCGCCGACCACCGCATCCTGGAGCAGGCGGCGGAGATCCGCAGCCAGCGCCTGCACGCCCCGTTCCTCGACAACCAGGTGGTCAGGGCCGCCCGTGCGCTGCCCGAGTCCCTGCGCGTCCAGCCCGGCGCCCGCGCCGCGATCCTGCGCCGGGTGCTGGGCGGGGCGGGCATCCACGACCTGCCGCCCGGCTGGGGCACCCCCTCGCAGGCCACCTCCGCCGCGGTCACCCGGACCGGGCTGCGCACCGCGCTGCCCGACCTGATGGCCCTGTTCGACGCCCCCCTGCTCGCGGACGCGGGCCTGGTCGAGGCCCGCGTGGTCCGCAAGGCGCTGCGCGCGGCCTCCGAGGGCGCGCCGCTGCCCCTGGACGGCCTGGCGGACCTGGCCTCGACGGAACTGTGGCTGCGCCGCCTCCTCGCGCGCCGGGGCACCTGCTGGACCGGTACGGCCGCTCCGCGCCGGCGCGCGGTCGCGGGCGGCGTGGTCCCGGCCGGGCGCACCCTGCAACCCTGACCGGAAGGCGCTCCCCGCGGCGCCCGGAAGACCCCCTGCCGGCGGGCCCGGCGTCCGTGCCGGCTGTGCGGGCGCCGGCGCGGGCCGTACGGCTGGGAGCACCCGCGCGCACGGGTTTCCAGCGCGCGGGCCGGACGGCCGTGGCGTCCCGTACGCACGGGCGTCCGGTGCGTGAGCCGTACGGCTGGGACACCCCGTGCGCACGGGCGTCCGGTGCGCGGGCCCTACGGCTGGGAGCACCCGCGCGCACGGGCTTCCAGCGCGCGGGCCTTACGGCCGTGGCGTCCCGTCAGGCGCAGGTGATACGGGACTCCGCCCAGTCGGCCAGTGCCGTGCCGACGCCGAACGGCGGCTCCTCCGGCTCCACGACGAGCCGGATCGCGGACTGCCCGGCGATGGAGACGCCCACCGGCACGGCGGGTTCGCCGCCCCGCATCGCGGGGGAGCGCCACAGCCGCGTCCCGTCCCCGCCGAACACGGAGAAGCGCACCGCACCGCGCCCCGGCGACAGGTCGTCCACACCCGCCATGGCCTCGTAGCGCGTGCACGGCCGGTTCAACCGGATGGTCACCGACGAGCGGGCGTGCACCGTCGCTCCGTGCTCGTACCGCCGGGAGGCGATCGACACGTTCGAACGCTGCCAGACCCAGCCGCTGGGGCCGATCTCCACTTCCGGCCCGGTGCCATCACCGAGCGGGGAGTACGCCAACTTGCTGACCCGGTACACCTCCGGCGCGGGGGGCGGCGGGGGCGGTGGCGCAGGCGTCGGCGTGGGCTTCGGGGACGGCGGGGGGCTCGGCGGCGGGGGCGCGGGCTCCGGCGGCGGTTCGGGGGTCGGGGCAGGACGGGGCGGTGGGCTCGGCGACGGGGCCGGTGCGGACGGTGACGGAGTCGGTGGCGGCGGCGCGGGAGCGGGCGGCGGCTCAGGAGCCGCCGCCGGGGGCGGCGGGGGAGGCTCCGGGGCCGGCACGGCGGGCACGGCGGACGGGGGCTTCGCCACCGGCCGGGGCTCCGGCTTCGGGCGGTCGTCGCCGACGAGCCCCCACACCAGCCCGGCCGCCGCCACGACCACCGCGGCGGCGATCCCGGCCTTCGCGGGCGCGCCGAGCCCTTCCGAGACCGCCGCGCCCCCGGCCGATCCCCCGGCGCCGCCCGGCCCGGTGGCCGCGGCGGCGGCCCCCGCACCGGCGGCCCCGACGGCGCCGCCCGCCACGACGCCCGCGGCCTTGAGCGCGTAACCGGCGGCGAACCATCCGATGACCGCGATCGGGAGCAGCGCCGGGATACCGGCGTTCACATGGGCCAACTCGCCCGCTGCGAGACGGCACTTGGCGCAGGCTTCGAGGTGCTTGCGCAGACCGCGTTCGGCGCGCGTCCGCAGACCGCCCCGTGCGTACGCGCCGAGCCGGTCGGCGTACTGCGCGCAATCCCCGCCCGCCGCGAGCGCCTGGCCGACGTGGGCCTGGAGATACGCCTGCTTGAGCCCCTCGCGGGCCCGGACCGCCAGGACGGCGGTCGCGTTGGGGGTGAGGCCGAACAGCGGGGCGATCTCGCTCGGCGACTCCTCCTCCACCGTGGTGTGCCACAGGACCGCCTGCCAGCGCTCCGGCAGGCTCCGGAACGCCCGCATCGCCATGGACTGCTCGGCCTCGCGCATCGCGAGCACATCCGCGCCGAGGTCCAGGGCGCCGTCGCCGGACAGCTCACCGGCGTTGACGGCCTGGGCGGCGAACACCGCGAAGTCCTCGACCAGGTGCTCGCGCTTCGCGCTCCTGGTCCAGGCGGCGGCGACATGGCGGACGGCGGTCATCAGGTAGGCCCGGACCGCCTCCTGCGGCCCCTTCCCGCCCCGTACGGCCTGCAGTGTGCGCGCGAACACCTCGGCCGTCAGGTCGTCGGCGGTGTGCGCGTCCCGGCAGCAGCTCCGGGCGTAGCGGAGCACGGCGGCCGAGTGCCGCCGGAACAACTCCTCGTAGGCCCGGTCGTCACCGCCGCGCATGGCCTCGATCAACTGGGCGTCGGAGGGACCCGCGTCGGGGGCTCCGCTGCGCCCCGCACGCTGTTGCGGGACCGCGAACCCCTCCCCGTCGCCACCGGGGCCCGGAGCGGTGTCCTCCGGCGGTACGGCCGGCGGCCACGGGCCGGGGAGGACGGTCCCGCCCCCGGCGTCACCGTCCGACGGCCCCCGCCCGGACTGGCTCGGCACCTGGCCCGCCGGCAGTCCGCCGGCCTTCGTGCCCCCGCTCGCGGCAGCGATCTCGTCGAGTGGTTCTTCCTGCTGCTCGTTGCCGCCCATCGCGGAAGCCCCCGTACACACCGTCGGACTCGAACATCGGGCCAGAGTGCCACATGGCTCAATGACGACGGATGCTCAGTTCCCTGTACCACTCATCCGGGGTGTTTTTCTCGAATACCAGTACTGAAGACCGCCCTTTCAGGGATAGAGGGCCTGCGGCTTCGCTCGGCGCAGGGTTCGCTCGCCGTCAGCCGGTGCACACCTTCCGGACGCGGCACCGGGCGCGGCGCCTGGAGGGCGCTCCGGGCGCGGGCCGGACCGGCGGGACACGCTCCCGGACGCACCCCGGACGCGGCAGGCCCCGGAGGGCCGCTCCGGACGCACCCGGACGCGGGCGCTGGAGGCAGACCCCGCCCCGCGCGCGAGCCCCCGCCCCACTGTTCGAAGACCCTCGCTACACCCGACAAGCCGCACCGCGACCGCCGTTACGCAACCGCATGACGGGCCACGGGCCGGACGGACTGCACGTTCGCCCTGCGCCCCGATGGCGGCGACGAGCCCGGACGGACCGCACGATCGCGCCGCGACCACGAGCCCGGACGGACCGCGCTCCGCCCTACGCCCATGAGCACGGCCCGACGACACGGCCGTACGGCCGCCCCGCCCCGCCCCCGCCGACCACACCGCCGCACGGCGACCGCGGGCCCGGCCGGACGCGCCACCGTCAGAGGCGGCGCCCCCGACCCGGCGGCCGAGCCGTCACGCGGGGCGCGCCCGCAGGCCCTCCAGCAGGATGTCCAGCAGCCGGGCCGAGGCGGCGGCCTGCTGAGCGGCGTCCGGCAGCGACGGGGCGGCCGTGGCGATGACCAGCAGCACGTCGGCCACGGTCACGTCCCGGCGCAGCTCGCCCGACTCCCGCGCCCGCTCCACCAACCGGCCCACGACCTCCAGCAGTTCGACCGCGCCCGGCTCCTCGCCGAGGCCGTCGAACCCGTCCGCGCCCCCGCCGCGCCGCCCGGCGGCGCGGCGGTCGGTCGGGCCGACCGCTCCCTGCCTCTGCTGCGGAACACGGGCCTCGTCCGCGTCGCCCGGCACCGACGCGGACCCGCCGGCCACCGGAGCGCCCGCCTCGTCCACGTCGACCCCGACCCGCAGGACCTGGGGCGGCAGCAGCCGGCCCGCGCCCGACGCCACCGACGTACGCAGGAAGCGGGAGAGCGCCGACCACGGCTCCTCCTCCTGCCCCAGTGCCGCCCGCGCCTGCTCGGTCAGCCGGGAGGTCTCCTCCTCGGCTATCCGGCGCACCAGGACGTCCTTGCTCGGGAAGCGCCGGTAGACCGTCCCCACGCCGACTCTCGCGCGACGTGCCACGTCCTCCATCGGCGCGCCGTACCCCAGCTCGCCGAACACCTCACGCGCCGCCCGCAGCACGTGCTCCAGATTGCGCTGCGCGTCGACGCGCAGCGGGGCCGAACGCGACGCGCTCACGGAGCCCGCGGCGGCCGAACCGTGCGACCCGTTCGCCCCGCTCACCGTCTGCTCGACGGCGGACATGGCGGCCGCCCCCATCGCGGCGGCGCTCACCGCGGCGGCGGAGCGTACGGCGTCGGCCGAGCTCATCACGCCGAGCGCTCCTACGGAGCCCAGTCGCCCATGGGCCTCGGACGCGTGCGAGAGCGCGGACTGCGAATCCTGAATATGCATAACTTCCCCCGGTTATGACGTCTCCCCCCGGAGACTTCCCCGCCGTGTCAGCCGGGGAGCGGAGCACAACGGAATCCGCACCCGACACCCCGACGGGTTACGAACATAGTTGAGCGGGGGTCAATTCAGAAGGGGGTACTTCCACGGTGGACACCCCCCGATCGGACCAAGAGCCGACCGCTCCCCGCCCCCCGGTCGCCCGCGTAGCGCCTGACCTGCGCGGCTACCCCTTTCCGTACGCCGACGGCCGGGAGGACCGCCCAGGAACGTCCGGTCACACAATTTGCCGGGCCTGTGGACAAACCACCGACTCCGTTGCGTCATGGGGTGGTGATGGCTCCAGATTCCCGGGGGACGGCCCCCGGCACCCGGCCCGGTGTGCGCATTCTCGTCGTCGGCGGCGGCTACGTCGGGATGTACACGGCGCTGCGTCTCCAACGGAAGTTGAAGCAGAGACTGAAGACCGGCGACGCCGAGATCGTGGTCGTCACGCCCGAGCCCTACATGACGTACCAGCCGTTCCTGCCCGAAGCGGCCGCCGGCTCCCTCTCCCCGCGCCACGTGGTCGTGCCGCTCCGCCGCGTCCTGGACCGCTGCACGATCGTCATCGGCGAGGCCCGGAGCATCGACCACGCCCGGCGCACCGCGACCGTCGCCACGCTCGCCACGGAGGAGGACGGCACCGGGGCCCTGGAGATCGCCTACGACGAGATCGTCATCGCGCCCGGATCCGTCTCGCGGACCCTGCCCGTCCCCGGCCTCGCCGACTTCGGCATCGGTTTCAAGACCGTCGAGGAGGCGATCGGGCTCCGCAACCACGTCATCGAGCAGATGGACATCGCCTCCGCCACCCGCGACCCCGCGATCCGCGACGCCGCCCTCACCTTCGTCTTCGTCGGCGGCGGCTACGCGGGCGTGGAGGCGCTGGCCGAGCTGGAGGACATGGCCCGGTACACCGCGCGGTACTACCACAACATCAAGCCCGCCGACCTGCGCTGGATTTTGGTCGAGGCCACCGGACGCATCCTCCCGGAGGTCGGCGACGCCATGGGGGCGTACGCCGTCGGCGAGCTGCGCGGCCGCAACATCGACGTACGCCTCGACACCCGCCTGGACACCTGTGAGGACCGGGTCGCGGTCCTCAGCGACGGCTCCCGCTTCCCGACCCGCACGCTCGTGTGGACCGCGGGCGTCAAACCCGCCCCGCTCCTGGCCGCCACCGACCTGCCCCTGACCGAACGCGGCCGGCTGCGGTGCACCGCCACCCTCGGCGTCGAGGGCAGGCCCCACGCCTGGGCGGCGGGCGACGCCGCCGCCGTACCCGACCTGACCGCCCCCGAACCGGGCCGGGAGACCGCCCCCAACGCCCAGCACGCCGTACGCCAGGCGAAGGTCCTCGCCGAGAACGTCCTCGCGACGATCGACGGCCGGCCGCTCGAGGAGTACCGCCACGCGCACGTCGGGTCGGTCGCCTCCCTCGGCCTGCACAAGGGCGTCGCCCACGTCTACGGCCGCAAGGTCAAGGGCTACCCCGCCTGGCTGATGCACCGCGTGTACCACCTCAGCCGGGTGCCGACGTTCAACCGGAAGGCGCGCGTCCTCGCCGAATGGACCCTCGCCGGACTCTTCAAACGCGAGATCGTCTCCCTCGGCTCGCTGGAGCACCCGCGCGCCGAGTTCGCCCTCGCGGCCGGGGGCGGACCCGCGGCCGCACCGCGCCCCGGCACCCTGCCGCGCCCCTCGTCCGGCCAACCGGACGATCCCGCTCCCGGCCACCCGGACGGTCCCGAGGAGCGACCGGACGACCGCCGAACCGGCACCTGACGGCGCGTCGGGCCGCGGTGCGCACGTCCCCCTCCCGCGACCCGAACGGCGGTGGGACAGACCGCTGGACGGCGACTGTCAGTACGGTCGGTCACACTGGACGTGTGACCATAGGTGGGCCCGCACCTGCGCAGAGTGACCCGGCCGCCAGTGACCCACAGTGACCAGCAGCGACGCACCAACAGCAGCACGAGGCCCGACTGCGCCTTCTCGGGGGTACGGCCCCCGGCGCCCCCGAATCCGGCAGAAGAAGCAGCCCGCCCGAGCGGACCACACCGACACACGAGGCCAGAAATACCGTGAACTTCACGCGTTGGAGCGCCCGCCTTCCCGGAACGCAGCGCCGAGCCGCCGCGCGGGACGACCGCACGTCCGTACCGGCGGCCCGCGCCGAGTACGCCGAACAGGAGGGCCCGTCCGCCCGGCCGGACGGCGGCCCCCGCACCGCACCGCCGGGCGACGCCCCCACGGCCGCCGAGCCGGCCCCCGCCCTGGGCGGCCTCTCGGCCCGCGAGGTCCTCGGCCGGCTCCCCGCCCCCGTCGCCCTCCTGCACGGCCCGGACCACCTCGTCGCCCACGTCAACGACGCCTACGAAGCGGCGTTCGGCCCCCGTCCGTGCGGCGCGCCCGCGGCCGAGGCGATGCCCGAGCTGGCCGAGCTGAGCGTGCTGCCCCTGCTCGACCAGGTCCGGCGCAGCGGCACCCCCCGCACGGTGAAGTCCCGCCGGTCCGCCGCGGGCGGTTCGTACACCGTGACCTGCACCCCGGTCGCCGCATGGGGGGCCGCCGACGGGGAAGAGGCCCGCGACCCCGCCGGGGACGACGCCGGGGAGCGGCAGAGGGAGAAGGACGGCCGGAAGAGGAGGGGAGGCCGGAGCGAGAGCGGCGTCCTCGTGTACGTCGCCGACGTCACCGACCACGCCGAAGCCGCCGAACGCCTGCGCGCCAGCGAGCGCCGCCACCGCGAGACGGCCGTCACCCTCCAGCGCTCCCTGCTCCCGCAGGAGCTGGAGCAGCCCGACGACCTGTGCATCGCCGCGACGTACCAGCCCGGCGGCACGGACGCCGCCGTGGGCGGCGACTGGTACGACGCCATCACCCTCGGAGCCGGCCGGACCGCCCTGGTCATCGGCGACGTGATGGGCCGGGGCGTCCGCGCCGCCGCCGTCATGGGTCAGCTCCGCACCGCCGTGCGCGCCTACGCCCGGCTCGACCTCCCGCCGCACGAGGTGATCCAGCTCCTGGACGGCCTGGCCGCCGAGATCGACGCCAGCCAGATCGCGACCTGCGTCTACGCCGTCCACGATCCGAACGAGGGGCGCCTGGTCTACGCCTCCGCCGGGCACCTCCCCATCCTCGTCCGCGACGAGGACGGCACGGTCCACCGCGCCGCCGACCCCACCGGCCCGCCGCTCGGCACCGGCGGCTGGCTCCACACCTCGGGCACGATCGCGCTGCCGCCCGGCTCCACCGCGGTCCTCTACACGGACGGCCTGGTCGAACGCCGTAGCGAGGACATCGACGAGGGCGTCGCCTCGCTGGCCCGCGCCCTCGCCGGCGCCCAGGGGGCACCGCAGGTGGTCTGCGACCGGTTGATCCGGTCCCTGGGCGTCACCGCCGAGCACGACGACGACGTGGCGGTCCTCGTGGTCCAGCACCCCTCCCGCACGGGGGCGCACGCCGAGCTCTTCCACAACGCCGCGCTCGACCTCCTCGGCGGCGTCGAGGCCGCCCCGCGCGCCCGCGCCTTCGCCACCGGGGTGCTGACCTCGTGGCGCTTCCCGGTCGAGCTGCGCGACCTCGGCGTCCTCGCCGCCGGCGAGCTGGTCGCCAACTCCCTCCAGCACGGCACCCCGCCGATGCGGCTCGGCCTGCGCCGCACGGACCGCCGGCTGATCATCGAGGTCACCGACGGCGACGACCACCTGCCGCGCCGCCGCCGCGCCGAACCGGCGGACGAGGCGGGACGCGGCATCTCGATCATCGCGTCGATCGCCACCGCGTGGGGCAGCCGGCGTACGCCGGGCGGCGGCAAGGCGGTCTGGTGCGAGTTCGCGCTGCCGCGCTGAGGGGGCGGCTCCCCGGCGCGCGGTCTCAGCGCCCGGCGGATGCGGGGGCGGCCGCCGAACGGGCCGCCCCGCCCCCCGCCTCCCCGTCCCCGGGGAGCGACACCGCCACCACCCGCGAGGGCACGACCGCCGAGGACGGCTGGTCCTGTACGGGGGTGAGCCGGCGCCCCAGGCGCAGCGCGAGCACCGTGATCCCCAGGGAGAACAGCACGAACGTCACGATGTACGGGCCGTGCAGCGCGGCCCCCATCGGACCGCCCACGGCCGGGCCGACCGCGAGCGCGAGCTGCTTGCACAGGGCGAACGCCGAGTTGTACTGCCCGACCATCGACTCCGGCGCCAGGTCGGCGACCAGCGGGGCCACGGTCGGCGACAGCATCGCCTCACCGAGCCCGAACAGCGCGTACGTCGAGATGAACGCGGCCGTCGCCATGGCCTGGCTGCCGTGCCCGAGCCCCGCATAGCCCGCCACGATCCAGGCGAACGCCCAGATCAGGCCGACCGAGGCGATGACCCGGCTGCGCCGCCGGTGCTCCACGAGCCGCAGGACGACGAACTGCGCCACGACGATGACCGCCGTGTTGGCGGCCAGGGCGTAGCCGAGGGCGGCGGGCTCGATCCCGGCCGCCTCGGTGCCGTACGCGGCCAGCCCGGACTCGAACTGCCCGTAGCAGGCGAAGAACAGCACGAACCCCAGCACGCACAGGTGGACCATGGCCCGGTGCGAGAGCAGCGCCCGCATCCCGCCCCCAGCGCCTTCGCCGCCCGGCCGGCCGGCGGGGAGCGACGCCGCGGAGGGCATCCGCACGGTGGCCACGACGACGCCGAGGACCACGAACATCGCGGCCTCGATCAGGAAGAGCAGGGTGAAGCTCGCCGGACGGTCCACGTCCACGAGCTGCCCGCCGACGAGCCCGCCGAGGCCCAGTCCCAGGTTCTGCAGGAAGAACTGCATGGCGAAGGCCCGCGTACGGGTGGCGGTGCCGGAGCACCACACGAGCATCGTGGCGAGGGCGGGCTGCATGACGGCGGTCCCCGCGCCCAGGATCGCCGCGGACACCACGGCGGTCGGCACCGTGCCCGCCCACCCGAGGGCGGCGGCGCCCACGGCGGCGAGAGCGGAGGCCGCCAGCAGCACGGGCAGCGGGCCCCGCCGGTCGATGGCCCGCCCGGTGAACGGCAGAACGGCCAGCGCCGCCATCGCGAAGACGGCCAGGACGACCCCCGCCGTCCCGGCGCCCAGACCCCGCACCTGCGCCACGTAGACGTACAGATACGGAACGGTGAACCCGAGCCCGAACGCGCTCAGCGCGCTGCCGAGCTGGATCCGCCGCAGCGCTGCGCCCATCTCCCTGGTCACACTCACCTACCTCAGAACTTGAAGGAATCAGACTCGAAGACTTTAGCACTAAAGTTAAGAGGTGAAAACTACAGGCTGAAGCACTTGAGAGGAGGGGGAGGCGTGCCATACTGCCCGCCATGTCCGAGAGCACCGAGGAGCCCGGCCCCCAGGAGCCGAGCCTCGACGAACAGATCGCCGCCTATCAGCGCGAGTTCGGCGACCTCGACCCCCAGGTCGAACAGGTCGTCTCCGCACTCGGCCGGCTGAACCGCCGGATGAACGTCGCGTACGGGCGGCAGGTCGCGGAGCTGGGGATCAGCAACACCGAGTGGGAGGTCCTCAAGACCCTCGTCCTCTCGGGCGCCCCCTACCGCCTCGGTCCGGGCGAGCTGGCGAAGCGCCTCGGGCTCACCCCGGCCGCCATGACCCACCGCATCGACCGGATGGCCGGCGAGGGCCTGGTCACGCGCGACCGCGACGAGAACAACCGGGTGCGCGTCATCGTCGAGCTGACCGACGAGGGCCGGGCCAAGTGGCTCGAGGCGATGCGCATGGCGACGGACTTCGAGGAGGACCTGCTCCAGGACCTGTCGGGGGACGAGCGCGGGGTCCTGGGCGAGCTGCTGGTACGCCTGCTGCGCAGGGTGGAGCACGCCCAGCCGGACGCCGGCGGCCGCCTCACCGACCTGGACTGAGGCCCGTCGCAGGCTCGACCGGGGGTACACCGGAGGCGGGTTGACACGCCCCTGGTGGATCAGTAAAGTTCTCCGAGTTGTCACGGAGCCGGAACGGTTCCGCGGCAGCCGATCCCGCCGCGCACGCGGCAACCAAACCGCAGCACGGCCTCCCACTCGGGATGATTTCGGCATGTCCGGAATTCATTTGCGAAGGCTCGATTATGAGCCGCCGGGAGAATCCGCTAGAGTTTGGGCGTCGGAACGGCCCAACAGCCGCGAAGGCAAAGCCCGCTGACTGGGAGTCAGGCCCGAAAGGATCTGATAGAGTCGGAACCGCCGGAAAGGGAGAGCGCGAAAGCGCAGGATCTGGAAAGCATCCCGCTTCGACCGGGAATCGGACGCGAAAGAGTCTGATAGAGT
>NZ_JBVJCD010000080.1:0-23356 GCF_055588985.1 Streptomyces sp. NPDC041970 | reverse complement strand
GGGGTGGCTGTGCGAAGGTGGTCGTGGCGGTCGTTTCTGCTCCCCCCCCCCCCCCCCCCCCCCCCCCCCCCCCCCCTTCCCCCCCCCCGGTGCGCGGTGCCGTCAGTTCCGGCGGTAGCCTCCGCCCGACCCGCGGCCGGCGGCGATGCCCGACACATGGAGGGCGAGGAGCATGAGGCCGAGCAGCATGACGTTGCCTGACGCGAACACGTCGTTGGTGGCGATGTCGGCCGCGTTGATCAGGAACGCGATGAAGAACAGTACTGCGGCGGCTATGCCGAGCATGAGAGGTGCTCCTTCCGGGCGATGACCTCCGTATGCCCCCGGCGCCCGGACGTAGGCCCCCGCCGCGCCCTCTACTTTCGGCCACGGCGCGCCGGGGCGCGCGAGGCCGGGGCGGAGCCGTCATTCGGCGGCGTGGTCGGGGTGCCCCTCGGTCCGCCGGGCCTCCTTCATCTCGGCCTCGTAGAGGTGGTCGCGGCCGTCGGCGAGCTCCTGCCTGATCCGCCGCTCGACGGCGCGGAACGGCTCGTAGTACGTGGCGTTGTACTCCTCGACGATCTGGAACGTCCAGTGGCCGGGGATGACGTTGCGCCCGAGGATCTCGCGGGCGACCTGGTCGGCCTGCGGCCCGTGCCCCGCCTCGCGCAGCAGGCGGACCGCGTCGTCGAGGGCGAGGTCGGCCGTGCCGGTGAGCTGGTGGAAGTCGTAGAGCGCGCCGCGGGCGCGTTCGGCCGTCTCCAGCGCCTTGGAGAGCGCGCCGAGCGCTTCGACGGTCTCGTCGGTGACGCCCTCGGGACGCTGGTGCCGGGGGTCGGGCGGGCGGGTCTCGGCGTTCATGGGCCTCCTTGCCGTCATGCGGGCGACGTTGCGGTTCCCCCTTCCTACCCCGGACGGCGTCCTTCGTGCCCCGCTCCGCCCGGACGGACCACGGACCGCTCCGCCGCCCTCCGGAGCCTGCCCCGGCGCGTCAACGTTCGCGCCGGGGCTTCCCCGGTAGGGGGCGGGTGTGACACGGGGCACTACCGCATCGTTTTGCGCTCCCTTTACTATGGGCTGCGCGGGTTCTGCCCGTTTCCCACCGCCGGTCCCGACGGACCGAACAGAGAGAGAAGGAGCTGCGGTCCCGCAATGGGTGAGCCTCCCAGTACGAACCGTGTCATCCCCACCCCGGCGCACCAGGGGACGGAGGTGACACGGTGAGCGAAGTGGTCCTGCTCCTCCTCGCCCTCGGGCTGACGCTCGCCTGCGCGGTGTTCGTCGCGGCCGAGTTCTCGCTGACCACCATCGAGCGCAGTGAGTTGGAACGCGCGGCACAGGCGGGTGAGCGCGGCGCCGAGAGCGCGCTGAAGGCGGCCAAGCGGCTCACCTTCCAGCTCTCCGGAGCCCAGCTCGGCATCACCGTGACCTCCCTGGTCATCGGCATGTTGGCCGAACCGTCCCTCGCCGTGCTGCTGCGCGGCCCGCTGGGGGCCGTCGGCCTTCCGGCCGGGGCCGTTTCCACGGTCGCCACGCTCCTCGGCGTGGCCGCCTCCACCGTCGTCCTCATGGTCGTCGGCGAGCTGGTCCCCAAGAACTGGGCGATCTCCAACCCGCTGGCGGTCGCCAAGGTCGTCTCCGGGCCGCAGCGGGTCTTCACGGCCTGCTTCGCCCCGCTGATCCGGCACCTCAACAACACCGCGAACCGCGCCGTACGGCGGCTGGGCCTGGAGCCGGCGGAGGAGCTGGCCTCGGCCCGCACGCCGCAGGAGCTGATCGCCCTCGCCCAGCACTCCGCCCGCGAGGGCGCCATCGAGCAGGACTCGGCCGAGCTGTTCGTCCGCACCCTGCACCTGGCGGAGCTGTCCGCCGAGAACGTGATGACGCCGCGCGTGGACGTGCGGGCCGTGGAGGCGCGTGCCACGGCCGCCGACGCCGCCAACCTCACCCTGGCCACCGGCCTCTCCCGGTTCCCCGTCTACCGCGACAGCCTGGACGACGTCATCGGCACCGTCCACATCCGCGACGTCCTCGCCCTGGACGAGTCCGAGCGGGCCCGGACCCCGGTGACGGCGCTGGCCACCGAGCCGCTGCTCGTGCCGGACTCGCTCCCCGTCGACCGGCTGCTCGCGCACCTGCGCAAGCACCGCACCATGGCCGTGGTCATCGACGAGTACGGCGGAACGGCGGGGGTCGCCACCGTCGAGGACATCGTGGAGGAGGTCGTCGGCGAGGTGCGCGACGAGCACGACCCCCACGAGCGCCCCGACCTCGCGCCGGTCGAACCGCTCGGCGACGGCCGCCCCGTGTGGGAGGCCGAGGGCAGCCTCCGCCTCGACCAGCTCGACCGGATCGGCTTCCGCGCGCCGGAGGGCCCGTACGAGACGCTCGCAGGCCTCCTCGCCACGCGGCTGGCCCGCATCCCCGTCCGCACGGACCGGCTGGACGTCGACGGCTGGCAGTTCGACGTGCTCGACATCGAGCACCACCGGGCCGACCGGGTCCGCATCACCGCGCCCGCCCCGACGCCGGCCCTCGTGAAGGAGGACGCCCGATGACCGCGCTCCAGCTCGCCATCGGCGCGCTCACGCTCCTGACCAACGCCTTCTTCGTCGGCGCGGAGTTCGCCCTCATCTCGGTGCGCCGCAGCCAGATCGAACCGCACGCCGTGCAGGGCAGCCGCCGCGCCAGGAGCGCCCTGTGGGGCCTCGAGCACCTTTCGGCCGCCATGGCCACCGCCCAGCTCGGCATCACCATCTCCTCGCTGGTGCTGGGGGCCGTCGCGGAACCGGCCATCGCCCATCTGCTGGAGCCGCCGTTCGACGCGGTCGGCGTGCCGGACCCGCTGGTCCACCCGATCGCGTTCGTCATCGCGCTGACCCTGGCGACGTACCTGCACATGCTCATCGGGGAGATGATCCCCAAGAACATCGCGCTGGCCGCCCCGGTCGCCACCGCCCTGGCGCTGGGGCCGTCCCTGGTGGCCCTGACACGGGCGCTGCGCCCGGTCATCTTCGGCATCAACGCCTTCGCCAACACGCTGCTGCGGCTGCTCAAGGTCGAGCCCAAGAACGAGGTCTCCTCGGTGTTCACCGACGACCAGCTCGTCCGGCTGGTCAAGGACTCCAGCGACGCCGGACTGCTCGCCCCCGCCGACGGCGAGCGCCTGCGCGACGCCCTGGAGCTGGGGACCCGGCCGGTCGGCGAGGTGATGGTCCCGTTGAACCGGATCATCACCGTCGACCTCGGCATCACCCCGCAGGGCCTGGAGCGGGCGGCGGTCTCCTCGGGCTTCTCCCGGCTGCCGGTCACCGGACCGGACGACGGCATTCTCGGCTACCTCCACATCAAGGACGCGCTCGGCGTCGCGGAGCGCACCAAGCCGCTGCCGACGAGCGCCATACACCCCGTCATCCGGGTCGAGATCGACACCCCGCTCGACGACACCCTCACCGCGATGCGTGCCGCGGGCACGCACCTCGCCGCCGTCGCCGGCGGCCGGGGCACGGTCATCGGCTTCGTGACGATGGAGGACGTCCTGGACGAGCTGGTGGGGGCCGCCGCGGTCTGACCGCCCCCGCAGCCCGCATCCGCCGCTCCGCCCCATGGCGCGGCAGCGCACGAGGCGGCCCGTCGCGCTCCCCGCGCGGCGGGCCGCCTCCGTGCGTCCCGCCCGACCGGGCCCGTACGCGCCCAGCCCCAGCACGTAAACTCGCCGGATGGCCAAGTACTTCGACGTGCACCCCGCAAACCCCCAGCCGCGCACCATCAGCACGGTGGTCGACAGCATCCGCTCCGGTGCGCTCGTCGCGTACCCGACCGACTCCTGCTACGCGCTGGGCTGCCAGTTGGGCAACCGCGACGGCATCGCCCGCATCCGGTCGATCCGCCACCTCGACGACCGCCACCACTTCACGCTGGTGTGCCGCGACTTCGCGCAACTGGCGCAGTTCGTCCACGTGGACAACGACGTCTTCCGTGCCATCAAGGCCGCGACGCCCGGCAGCTACACCTTCATCCTCCCGGCGACGAAGGAGGTGCCCCGCCAGTTGCTGCACCCGAAGAAGAAGACGGTCGGCGTGCGCATCCCCGACCACGTGGTGACCCAGGCGCTGCTCACCGAACTGGGCGAGCCGCTGCTGTCCAGCACCCTCCTGCTGCCGGACGAGGAGGAGCCGCTGACGCAGGGCTGGGAGATCAAGGAGCGGCTCGACCACGAGGTGGACGCCGTGCTGGACTCGGGCGAGTGCGGGACCTCCCCGACGACGGTCGTCGACTTCTCCGGCGGCGAGGTCGAGATCGTGCGCCGCGGCGCCGGGGACCCGGCCCGCTTCGAGTAGTCCGCTCCGCTGGTGGGGCCGCTGCCCCGTCCGGGTGGCGCGGGGCACTCGCCGGGGCCCTCCTGTCCGACCCGTGGTCCGGGATACGCGGTCGCGTGCGCGGCGGCGGGAGAGTGGTGGGCATGACGGGTGAGCGACTGCGGTTCGACGGATGGATCGCCGGTGCGGGGACGTCCTCGGGCGTCCGGTTGGTCGTGGGGCACTGGCCGCGCTCCCCGTTCGGGCCGTTCAGCGACGTCATGGTCGAGCGCGCCGACGGCGAGCGCGTCCTGCTCGCCCCCTCCCGGACCGTCGCGGACTTCGTCGCCGCCACCTACCGCTTCGACCGGATCGAGGTGGTCCCCGTGGCGGTCGCCGTCTCCCGCGACGCCTGGCTCGTGGAGGCGGGCCCGCTGCGCCTGCGGCTGCGCGTCGGCCGGCGGACCGCGCTCGGGCTGCTGCTGTCCGCCGTGCCGGCCCCCCTCGTCCGCAGCCCCCTCTGGGCACGGCTCTGCGACGTGCCGGCGCGGCTGCTGATGCCCGGCGTGCGCACGGTGGGAAGCGCCGGTTCCGGGCGGCGGGAGTGGTACGGGGCGCGCGGCCTGCGCTCCGTGCGGGACGCGGACGCCGCCTGGGACGGCGTGGGGCTGGGTGCGCTCGCCCCGCTCGACCCGCCCGTCTCCTTCGGGTTCGGGTCCGCCCCGCGCAGGCCCTCCGTCGTCCGCGTCACCACAACGGTGGAACTGCGAGCGGCGCCCCGCTGAGCGGCCGGGCACGCCGCCGGGGGACGGCGGCGTGCGGAGCGGCGGTCCGGGATCGGCCGGGCCGGGGATGCGAGCCCGGTGGGCGCGTCGCAGGGTGGACCCATGGCGAATCCCCCGATCGTCATCCACCGGCCGACCCCTTCGGGCGGCCGCCGGGTGACCGTGCACTACGAGGGCCGGGACGAGATACTCGGGCTGGCCCACAGCGACGGCGACGTCATCGTGTTCCTGGCCGAGGCCGGTCTGGAGGAACCGGAGCGGATTCTCGACAACCCGGTCTGGGTGGAGTGGCGGGGCGGGCGGGCCCACCGCTATGAGGCGGCCTGAGCGCCTGTACGCCCCGGAGGCGCGCCGCGCCCGCCCCGCCGTCACCGCCGCAGGCCGTCGAGGATGGCCGACACGGTCTCCTCCGGCGTCTGGTCGGTGGTGTCCAGCCACAGCCCGACACGCGGCGTGCGGGTCCGCAGGTACGTGTCGAACGCCTCCACCGTCCAGTCGCCGTACCCCTTCTTGGCCCGCGTCCGCTCCCGCTCGCGCACGGCCTGCGGCGAGGGCGCGAGGACGACGAGGTGCAGCGGGCGGGTGCGCACCTCGTCCGCGAACCGGGTCAGGTCCTCGCCGAGGACGATGTCCTGGACGACCGCGGTCCAGCCGTCGTCCGCGTAGGCGTCGGCGACCAGGGCCGAGATCCGGCGGCGCAGATCGAGTTGTCCCCGCGCCGCCGCCGTCTCCTCGGGCGTCATGTCGGCGCGGCCCGAGACGATCATGCGGCGGAAGGCGTCCCCGCGCACGTGGACGGCCCGCGGCAGGCGTTCCGCCAGGAGTTGGGCGACGGTGGACTTCCCCGAGGCCATCACTCCGGTGATCAGCACGACGCAGGGGCCGAGGTCGGCGTCCACGCGGCTCTCCTCTCCGTCGGTGTGCCGCCGCCCGGTCATGCCGTGCCCACCGGGGTGCTCTCCCCGTTCTCCAGCAGGTCGCGCACCTCCTCGGCGCTGGTCTCCGTGAACCGGTCGGTCAGCAGGATCCAGCGGGTGATGCCCGCGGACTCGAGGAACGCCAGGTCGTGCCCCGCGATGACGAGGGCGCCCTCGTAGGACTCCAGGGCCGTGGTCAACTGCCGCACGCTGGCCAGGTCGAGGTTGTTGGTCGGTTCGTCCAGCAGGAGGAGTTGCGGCGCGGGGGCGGCGAGCATCGTCGCCGCGAGGGCGGCCCGGAAGCGCTCGCCGCCGGAGAGCGTGCCGGCCGGCTGCTCGGCGCGGGCCCCCTTGAAGAGGAAGCGGGCGAGCTGGGAGCGGATCTGGTTGTCGGTGGTGCCGGGGGCCGTGCGGGCGACGTTCTCCGCGACGCTCAGCGTGTCGTCGAGGACGTCGAGCCGCTGGGGCAGGAACTTCAGCGGGACGAACGCCTCGGCCTCGCCGGAGCGCGGCGCCAGTTCTCCGGTCAGTGTGCGCAGCAGGGTCGTCTTGCCCGCCCCGTTGCGGCCGACCAGGGCGATGCGCTCGGGTCCCCGCACCTGGAGGCTGCCCTCGCGCAGCCGCCCGTGGGCGAGGCTCAGGTCCCGTACGGTCAGCACCGTGCGGCCGGCCGGCACCGCCGTGTGGGGCAGGTCCACCCGGATCTCGGCGTCCTGGCGGATGGCCTCGGCGGCCTCCTCGCGGCGTTCGCGGGCCTCGTCGAGGCGGTCCTCGTGCAGCCCGCGCAGCCGGTCGCCCGATTCCTGGGCGGAGCGTTTGCGTTCGCCCGCGACGATGCGCGGGGCGCGCCGCTGGGCGTCCAGCTTCTTGTCGTGGCGCTGGCGGCGGGCCACCTTGGTGCGGGTCTCCTCCAGTTCGCGCTGCTGGCGCCGTACGTCGGCCTCGGCGGCGCGCAGGGTGCGCCCGGCCGCCTCCTGCTGGGTGGCGAGGGCCTCCTGGTAGGCGGACCACCCGCCTCCGTACCAGCGCACCGAGCCGGAGCGCAGTTCGGCGATGCGGTCGACGCGTTCCAGGAGGTCCCGGTCGTGGCTGACGACGATGAGGATGCCGGTGCGCCAGGAGTCGACGGCGTCGTGGAGCCGGCGGCGGGCGAAGAGGTCCAGGTTGTTGGTGGGTTCGTCGAGGAGGAGGACGTCCGGGCGTTCCAGCAGGAGGGCGGCCAGGCGCAGCAGGACGGTCTGCCCGCCGGAGAGCCGGCCCACGGTGCGGTCCAGCTCGATGCCGTCGAGTCCGAGGGAGCCGAGCGTGGCCAGGGCGCGTTCCTCGACGTCCCAGTCGTCGCCGACCGTCTCGAAGTGCTCCTCCCGTACGTCTCCGGACTCGATGGCGCGCAGGGCGGCTCGCCGTTCGGCGATGCCGAGGGCGGCGTCGACGCGCAGGTCGGTGTCGAGGGTGATGTTCTGGGGCAGGTAGGCGAGGTTCCCGCCGATGGCGACGGAGCCTTGGGCGGGGCGCAGCCGGCCGGCGAGCAGGCGCAGCAGGGTCGACTTCCCGGCGCCGTTGGCGCCGACCAGACCGGTGCGGCCGCGGGGGACGGTGAGGGAGAGGCCGTCGAACAGGCGGGTGCCGTCGGGCCACTGGTGGGTGAGGTGGGAGACGGTCGCGGAGGCGCTGGGCGCGGTGGGATGGCTCATGTGGTTCTCGCAGTCGCGGAAGCGGGAGGGGCGGGGGGCTTCGTATGCGAACAGCACGCGGCGACCGGGCCGGGAGGGGAGGTGGGTGAGCGGTCCTGTGAAAGGCGGGAACGGCTCAGCACCGAGGTCGCATCCACGCGGGAGCCACGGGCGGCAGAGATGCCGACAGCGTCGTGACCGTGTACGGGCCAGGGCCGTACCGCGCGATGATCGCGGACCTCAGATGCGCAACGTCCACCTCTATCGGAGACGACAGGACCCCGCCAGCGTAACCGAGCCTCCCGCGGGGCGTCGAGGTCTTTTCTAGGGGGCGCTCTGCGGCGAGGGGGCCGGGGCGGCGGGCGCGGGGGCCGCCCGGTCGTCGTCACCGCCCGCCGGCGTACGCGGCGCGGGCAGCCGGAGGCCGGGCGGTACGACGGGGCTCCTGCGGATGGCGAGGGCGCCGAGGACGGCGGCGAGGGCCGCCAGGGCGAACCCGTAGGGCGGGGTGGAGCCGGTGGGGTGGGTCTCGTAGACGAGCGCCGCCGACAGGACGGTCAGGACGGCGGTGGCGCGGCCGTAGTGCTCGGTGGCGGCGACGACCGCCATGCCCCACAGCAGGTACCAGGGCTGGACCATGGGCGAGAGGGCCACGAGGGCGAGCAGCGCGAGGCCCAGAGCGTGCACGGGCCTGACCGCGCCCGTCATGGAGCGCCGGGCCAGCAGGACGATCAGGACGAGCGCGGTCGCCAGGCCGAGGGTCTGGACGGCGGACTTGACCGGCACGGGGTCGACGCCCGCGAGCAGCCGCAGCAGTTCGCCGAGTGCGAGGCCGAGGTCGCTGGGGACGGAGAGGGCGGTGTGGATGTTGGCGGCGACGCCCTGGGTCGTCAGCCAGCCGAAGCCGGTGCCGCTGATCAGTGTGGCCCCGCCGGCGACCGCGCAGGCCGTGAGGCCGGGCGCGAGGAGCCCCTTGGCCCAGCGGCGGGTCCGGGAGCCGGTCGCGGACGCGTGCACGAGGACTCCGATGAACAGGAGCGCCACGGCCGCGGGGGACTTCACCATCATGGCGAGCCCGACGAGGGCGCTGCCCGCGGCCCACCGGCCGCGCAGGGCGAGCACCAGACCGGCGAGCATGAGGCCGATCATCAGTCCGTCGTTGTGCATCCCGCCGACCACGTGCATCAGCAGCAGCGGGTTGAGGGCTCCGAGCCACAGGGCGCGGCTCTCACCGCGGCCGTGCTCGCGCGCCAGGCGGCGCAGGCCCCAGACGATCAGGACCAGCGAGGCGAGGGAGATGAGCCGCATGGCGAGGACGGCGGGCACGATCGTGCCGCCGGTGGTCCGGGCGACGGCGGCGGACAGCAGGAGGAAGAGCGGACCGTAGGGGGCGGGGGTGTCGCGCCAGTGGTGGCCGACGCTCGCGGCCGCGTCGCCGCCGATGCCGGCGGGGTCGAGGGAGGAGGGGCCGACGCTGTAGACGTCGTGCCCTTCCAGCACCATCGCCCCCTGGGCTATGTAGCTGTAGACGTCGGCGCTGTAGAGCGGGGGCGCGAGCAGCAACGGCGCCGTCCACCAGGCGAGGGTGACGAGGGTGTCGCGGACGGACACGGCCCTCTTGCCGTACTGCCACCAGGCGACGAGGAGGACGGTCAGCCCGGCGTACGCGAGGACGGCCGCGGCGGTACGGACGGCGGACCCGTGGTCCGTCCACAGGCCCCAGGGGTCGTGGGCCGGCAGCTTGCCGGAGAACCAGCCGCCCGCGGCGATCGCCAGGGAACCCGCCGCACCCGTCCAGCGGTGCCCGACCGCGCTCAAAGCCCACATGACGGGCCAACCTATCGGACGGCCGGCCTCCTCCCGCACCCCTCCCCGGCTTCCCGGAACCGGGGCGCCCGCCCCGACGCGCGCGGGTGCGGGGCTCCACCGGCGGTGCGGTGGGGCGGGGCGGCTCGGAGGCCGCCGCGCCGTCGGCCGTACCGGTCGCCGGCCTCCGCCGGTGCGCCGCAGACGCCCCGACCGGTCCGCCGCGCCGTCACCGCACGTCGCCGCGCCAGTCCCACTGGTGGCTGTCCGGGGCACGGGGGCCGTACTCGGCACGGCCCCCCGGCCCGTAGGCGCCGATCTCGGTGACCAGTCCCACCCCGTCGCGCAGCTCCGCCTCGCCCCAGCCGGTCACGTCCAGCAGCAGTCCGTCGAGCGGTCCGCCGACCAGCTCGCGGTAGTCGTGCCCCGGCCTCGGGCCGGGGTGGGGGTCGTCGTGATCGGCGCCGTACACCCGTCGCTGCCTCATCAGCTCGTCCATGCGGGCAGCATCCCACCGAGCACTGACAACGGCTCGGTACGGGCGTCCATCCGGCCACCGCAGGCGGCCGTGCCCCCCCCTGGTGTCCGGCCCGCCCGACCGGCCGCCGGCGAGGCCGCGCGGGCGACCGCCCTTCCGGGGCACGCTCCGCAGATGGCCCTGCTCCCCTCCCGGCCCCGCTGCTGGAACGGTTCGACGCCGCCCGCGCGCCGTGGCCGCGTCGGAGTCCGCGTGCGCGGCGCGGCACGCGGCCCTGCTCGACGCCGTCGGCCACAGCACGTACCCCGGCGGAAGCGGTGCGGAGGGCCCGTTCGTCGAGGTCGTCCGGTGGGTGAAGCAGGAGGCGCCGCACCATTGCGGCGGGATCACCCCGCTCCGCGGCCGGCCCTGACGGCCGGTGTCCGGTCGCCGCTCCGGCACGCCCGCCGTACGATGCAGAGACGCACGCACCGGGGAGCAGCCCATGGACCGGCGTCGGCCTTCCCGCTCGGACAGCGCCGAGGACCTGCTCAACACGTTGCACAGCCTCACCGCCCGTGCCCGGCGGGAGGTGGAGTTCCACCGGGCGAGGGTGGAGCTGGCGCAGGCCCTCCAGCGCGAGATGCTCCCGGTGTCCCTGCCCGCGCTCCCCGGCCTCCAGTCGGCGGCCCGCTACGCGCCGGCACGCAGCGGCCTCGACATCGGCGGCGACTGGTACGACGGCTTCGCGCTCGCGGACGGCGCCCTCGGGTTCGCCATCGGCGACGTACAGGGCCATGACGTCGAGGCGGCCGCGTTCATGGGACAGGTGCGGATCGCGATGCGGGCCATCGCCGCCACGGCGTCCGATCCGGGCGACATCCTGGGCCGGACCAACGACCTGCTGCTCTCCGTGGACTCCGGGCTCTTCGCGACCTGCACGTTCCTGCGGTTGGACCCTGTGACCTGGGAGTTGCACAGCGCCCGCGCCGGACACGTGGCCTGCGTCTGGGCCACCGCGGACGGGCGGTCGGGCGTCACGGAGGACGCGGGCGGTATGCCGCTGGGCATCGGCCCCGGCGAGGCGTACCCGGTGACCCGGCGCGTCCTCGAATGCGACGGCGTGATCGTGCTGCTCACGGACGGGGTCGTGGAGGGCCCCTCGCTGCTGATCGAGGACGGCCTGGACCAGGTCCGGCGGCTGGTCGCCGAGCACGCGGGGGCGAGCGCGGAGCTGCTGGCCGACGCCGTCCTGGACGTGTCGGAGCCCACAGGGCACGAGGACGACGCCGCCGTGCTCGTCCTGCGGCACGACGCGGCCCGCCGGCCGCCGCGTTGACGCCGCGCCGCGCGTGTCACCCGGCGCCTCCGACGGGGCCGGTGTCTGATGAGGGCTGTGATCCGCAGCGAGGAAGCCAGACGCCGGGCCCGGTACGCGGCACAGGTCCTGGGCGTGGCCGCCGCCTACTACCTGTCGGGTCGGCTCGGGCTGACGCGGCAGGTGGTGCTGGACGGCGCCGTCGTCACACCGCTGTGGCCGCCCACCGGCATCGCGCTCGCCGCACTGCTGACCCTGGGCGTACGGGTATGGCCGGGCATCGCGCTGGGCACGCTGGCCACCGTCGCCGGCATCGGCGACTCCTTCGACACGGGCCGCCTCGCCATCATGCTCGGCAACACGGCCGCCCCGCTCGCCTCCTGCTGGATGCTGCGCCGGGCGGGGTTCCGCGTCGAGCTGGCCCGGTTGCGGGACGGCGTCTGCCTGGTCTTCCTCGGCGCGTTCGCCGGGATGCTGATCAGCGCGACCGTCGGCGGTCTGACGCTGCTGTTCGAGGACAAGGTTCCGCCGGGCCGGTTCTGGCTGGTCTGGTCGTCGTGGTGGGCGGGGGACGTGATGGGGGTGCTGGTGGTCGCCCCCGTCCTGCTCGTCCTGCGCCGGGCGCGGCGGCCCCGGTTGAGCGACCGGTGGCCGGAAGCCTGCGTCTTCGCGGCGGTCGTGTCGGCGGTCTCGGTGATCGCGACGCGCAGTCCGCTCTCGATGATCTACCTGGTCTTCCCCGTGGTCGTCTGGGGAGCGCTGCGCTTCGAACTGGCGGGCAGCGCGCCGGCCGCGCTGGTCGTCTCGGTGCTCGCCGTGCTCGCGGGCACGGACGCGCTGGGCCCCTTCGCGGGCCACAGCCTGATGGAGATCATGGTGAACCTGACGCTGTTCAACGGGTCGGTGGCGCTCACCGCGCTGCTGCTCGGGGCGATCGTCGCGGAGCACCGGAGCATCCGCCGCGAGACGGAGTACGCCGTCGAGGAGCTGGAGGCGCTGGTGGAGCAGCTCGCCCCGCTGCCGAAGGCCGCCCCGGCGCGCCCCGCCTACGGGCAGGGCCGCCTCGGCGGGGGCTCGCACCGGGACCGCTGAGCGCCCGGACGGGGCTCGGCCGAGGGTGCGGGGGGCAGAGGTCAGTACGGCAGCGGACGGCCGGACGGGGTGCGCAGGTCCAGCGGCGGCGGCCCGGACGGGGGCGGGGGACGCCGGACGACGACTCGGATGCGGCCCATTGCCGTCACCTCCTCATGGTCACCGGTATCTGCCCAGTAGCCGCGGGTTCACACGTCCCGCCGCCGCCCGTGGCTGCGGGCGGACCGTGCGCACGCCGGCGCGCGGATGCGGGGCGGGCCGGGTGCGGTGACCCTGGACGGGTGGGGGCGCCGAGCCGAGGAGGAGACGCATGTCCGTGCTGGACAAGATCAAGAAGATGCTCAAGGGCCATGAGGACCAGACGAGCAGGGGCATCGACAAGGCCGGAGACATGATCGACGGCCGGACCGGGGGCAAGCACCGGAAGCATGTCGACACCGCCCAGGACAGACTGAAGCGGCAGTTCGGGACGGACCGCGACCAGGGCGGGCCGCCCCGCACCTGAACCGCGCCGCCGGGGGGGGGGGGGGGGGCCCCCCCCCCGCCCCCCCCCCCCCCCCCCCCCCCCCCCCCCCCCCCCCCCCCCCCCCCCCCCCGCCCCCCCCCCCCGAGCCGGTGGTGCGCAACGGGGGCGGTCGGCGGATTCTTGTTATCGTCCGGCCCGCCCCGCATCTCCCGAGTGTGGGCAGTGACAGCACCGGACCGTGGAAGAGTGAGCACAGCATGGGCGAGGACCAGCCGACAGCCTCCTTGGTCGCCGAGGCGCGGAGCGGCGACCGGCGGGCCAGGGACCGGCTCGTCGCGGCGTACCTGCCGTTGCTGTACAACGTGGTCGGACGTGCGCTGGAGGGGCACGCGGACGTCGACGACGTGGTCCAGGAGACGGTGCTGCGCGCACTGCGCGGCCTGCCCGAACTGCGCGACCCCGAGCGGTTCCGTTCCTGGCTGGTGGCGATAGCCATGAACGAGATACGCCGGCACCGGCGGGAGCGGCGGACGGACGCCGGGCCCGCCGCCCCGCTGGACCGCGCGTACGACCTGCCGGACCCGCGCGCCGACTTCGTCGAGCTGACCGTCCTGGAGCTCGGACTGAGCGGTCAGCGACGGCAGGCGGCCGAGGCGACGCGGTGGCTGGACGAGGACGACCGGGCCCTGCTGTCCCTGTGGTGGCTGGAGGCCGCCGGGCACCTGACGCGGGCGGAGGTGGCCGCCGCGCTCGAACTCTCCCCGCAGCACACCGCCGTACGGGTCCAGCGGATGAAGGCCCGGTTGGACACGGCGAGGGCGGTGGTGGGCGCGCTGGCGACCGAGCCGCGGTGCGTGCTGCTGGTGGACGTCGTCGCCGACTGGGACGGCGTCCCGTCCGCCCTGTGGCGCAAGCGGCTGGCCCGCCACGTCCGCGACTGCACGGTGTGCTCCGGGCACGGGTCGGGGCTGGTGCCCGCCGAGGGCCTGCTGGCGGGATTGGCCCTCGTGCCGATGGCGGCGGCCGGGGCGGGCCTCGCGCCGGAACGGTTCTCCGCGGCCGCGTATCCGCGGGCGTCCGGGGAGGACGCGGCCGGGGCGGGGCGCGCCGGGCGCAGGCGCGCCAGGACGCGGCGGCGCCGCCGCACCGTTGCCGTCGCCGCGGTGGTCGCGGTCGCGGCCCTGGGCACCGGCGGGGGCGCGGTGCACCTGTACACCGACGACGGGGAGCGGGAGGCGGGCGCCGTCACCGCGGACGCCCCGGCGCACCGTGCGGACTTCGCCGCGCCCGTCCCTCCGTCCCCGAGCGCGTCGAGGCCCCCGACCGCGTCCGCGTCGCCCGAGGCGTCGCCCACGGCGTCGCCCTCCGCCTCCCCGTCGCCGAGCCCGTCGCGCACCCCGGCGGCCCGGCCGGAAAGAAGCGCCCCGGCGTCCTCGCCCAGCACCGCGCCGCCGGCCCCCGAGCGCCCCTCCCCCGCGCCCGCGCCCCGCGCCGCGGCGGGGGTCGCCGGGGAGGTCGCCGAGCTGGTCAACGCGGAGCGGGCGAAGGAGGGATGCGGCCCGGTGCGCGTCGACGAGTTGCTGTCCGCGGCGGCGCGGCGGCACTCCGCGGACATGGCGGCCCGGAACTACTTCTCGCACACGTCGCCGGAGGGCGCGGGACCGGGCGAACGGATCAGCGCGGTCGGATACCGGTGGACCACCTACGGCGAGAACATCGCCAAGGGGCAGCGGAGTCCGGCGGAGGTGATGCGGGCCTGGATGGACAGTCCGGGGCACCGCGCGAACATCCTCAACTGCTCCTTCGAGGAGATCGGCGTGGGACGACACGACTCCGGCGGCGGTCCGGTGTGGACGCAGAAGTTCGGGGCCCGTTGAGCGGTGGCGGGCGGATCGGCCGGGCCGGCCGTCGAACCGGGAGGCGTCCGCGCGGAACGGCCGAGCCGTAGGATGCGCCGGTGATCGCCGAACTGGAGTGCGTGGTGCTCGACTGCCCCGACCCGAGGGAACTGGCCCGTTTCTACGCGGTGTTGCTGGGCGGTGAGACCGACCGTCCCGACCGCCGGTGGGCCTGCGGCGCGGACTGGTCCACGCTGCACACGCCCGGCGGGCTCGTGCTCGCCTTCCAACGGGTGGCGGATCACCGGCCGCCGGACCGGCCCGATGGAAACGTGCCCCAGCAGCTCCATCCGGACTTCGCCGTCGCGGATCTGGAGGCGGCCCACGGGCAGGTCATGGCGGCCGGAGCCTCCCTGCTGGACGCCGGGGACGGGCAGCGCGGTTGGCGCGTGTACGCCGATCCCGCCGGGCACCCGTTCTGCCTCGTACGGCACTGAGCCCCGACGGGCCCTCCGGTGGCGCCACGCGGGTCGCGCGCGCGTCCGGGCGGGTCAGCGCTGGAGCAGCGCCAGCACCGCGCAGAAGCCGGCCGCCGCGCCGATCGCCCCGGCCGTCACCGCGACGCAGCGGGCCCGCAGGCGTGCGTAGCGCTCGCCGTACTCCTCGCGCAGTTCGTCCGCGCGGGCGCGGACGCGGGTGAGCGACTGCCGGGAGACGGCGACCCGGTCGGCGAGGTACACCCGTTCGACGTCCTCGCGCTGGGCGGTGGTCAGCCAGGGCAGTCGATCGGTGAAGCGCCGCGCCTGCCGACGAGCGCCCTCGATCTCGGCGTTCCACAGCAGGAAGCCCTCCAGTCGGGCCAGCCCCCGGACGCTCTCCTGGTCGGGCTCCACGCGCTCTCCTTCTTCCCGCTTCCTGTGGCGGCTCGTCGACGGTCCGACGGCGTTGTGGGCCGCATTCCCGCGCGCTTTCGCCGTTCGTCCGACCCGCGCATTCCCTCCGGCCGACAGCGAAGCCGACAGCGAATACGGCGGGCGCCGGGAAAAGCCGCTGCCGCGTGGGAGGGCGCCACCCGTCACGGCGCCGTTCCTGCGCTCGACGGCCCCCGCGCGTTCGGCGTCCAGAATGGCCGCCCGGCGATCGGGGCGGTGGGACATCCGCCCCGATCCGGCGGGACCGACCGGCAAGGACACCCGCCTGGCCCATGCCGTACGACGTGTTGCCGGTCCGCCGCACCCCGAGCCGGAGAACAACGTCCGGACGGGGTCCGGATATTTCCTCACAGCCCTGGAATTTCACTGTCGGGGCCTGAGTTGAGGAACCGACAGAACCACCCGACAGCACATCGGAAAGCTTCGAAAGGTCCCCATCATGAAGATCGGCATCATCGGCGCGGGCAACATCGGCGGCAATCTGACACGGCGTCTGACCGCTCTCGGCCACGAGGTCGCGGTCGCCAATTCCCGCGGCCCCCACACGCTGAGCGCCCTCGCCGAGGAGACGGGGGCGACGCCGGTGACGGCGTCCGAGGCGGCGCGGGGCGCCCGCGTCGTCGTCGTCACGATCCCGCTCAAGGCCGTGCCCGACCTGCCCGCCGGTTTCCTGGACGGCGCGGCGGAGGACGTCGCGGTCATCGACACCGGGAACTACTACCCGCAGCAGCGCGACGGCCGCATCGCCGCCATCGAGGACGGCCTGGCCGAGAGCCGGTGGACGGAGCAGCAGATCGGCCACCCCGTGGTCAAGGCGTTCAACGGGACGTACGCCCAGGACATCCTGGACCGGGGCCGTCCGCAGGGCGCACCCGACCGGCAGGCCCTTCCGGTGGCCGGGGACGACGCGGCGGCCAAGCAGGTCGTGCGCGACCTGATCGACGAGCTGGGCTTCGACACCGTCGACGCCGGGGGCCTGGACGAGTCCTGGCGCCAGCAGCCCGGTACGCCGGTGTACGGCAACCGGGGCGGCGTCGACGCCATCGTGAAGGCGCTCGCGGAGGCGTCGCCGGAGCGTACGGCGGACTGGCGCGCCTGACCCCGGCGCACCCCGTTCCCGCCCTGCCCCGGCGCGTCCGGGCGGGGACCGGCTCGCCTCCGGGCGGCCCTTCGCGGAGCGGAAGGCCCTTCCGGGACCGGCCGGCGCCCCTCCCCGCCGGCCTGCTCGCACGTAGGGTGGGCGGCGCGGGATGGCGGCCGCACGGTCCGGCCTTCTCCTGGCAGTGGTCCGACATCGGCCGTGGAGAAGGAGTCATGCCGTGTCCCGCACCATGTCCGTCGAGGACGGCATCGTCATCGACGCCCCGCCCTCGAAGGTGTACGACCACGTCAGCGACCCCACGGCGATGGGGCGGTGGAGCCCGGAGAACCGGGGGGCGACCGTGCGGGGCGGTCGGCGGGACGCGTACGTCGGCATGGTCTTCGACGGCCGCAACAAGCGCGGGCCGATCCGCTGGACGACGCGGTGCACGGTGACCGCCGCCGATCCGGGCGAGCGGTTCGCCTTCCGGGTCCACGCCATCGGGCTGCGGCGTCCTCGGCTGCCGGGGCCGATCGCCACCTGGGAGTACCGCTTCGAGGCGGTGGAGGGAGGGACGCGGGTCACCGAGACCTGGACCGACGACCGACGCTCCTGGCCGGATGCGCTCGCCAACGCGTTCGATCGGGCCGCGACGGGCGGGACGACGTTCGCCCAGTTCCAGCGCGGCAACATACGGACGACCCTCCGACGTCTCAAGGCGGCCCTGGAGGCGTCGGCTTCAGGGCCCGCCGCCGGGTGAGGCGGGGGCGGCTCCGGGTCGCCCGGTCGGACACGGGGCGGCGCGTCCGTGCGCCGGTCGCCGCCGTCAGGCCGTCCAGTGCGCCGGTCGGCTCAGGGCGTCGGGAAGGGCCGTTCCGGCGTTGCCCTTGGCCGCGTTGATCTGGGCCTGGGTGAGGAACAGGCTTCCGGTGAGGTTCGCGTCGCGCAGGTCGGCGTCGCGGAAGTCCGCCCCGATGAGGTCGGCCAGGCGCAGGTCGGCGCCGGTGAGGTCGGCGGCGATCAGATACGCGCCGCGGAGATCCGCTCCCCGGAGGTCGGCCCCGCGCAGCCGGGCCCCGATGAGGTCGGCGCCGCGGTGGTCGCGCTTCTTGCGGCGGGGCGCGGCGGCCCTGACGAGTTCGCTGGTACGCCGGAGCAGAGCGGACACCCGGCCCCGGTGGGCGGCGACGTCGAGTTCCGCGAGGTCGACGGCGGGGCGCGCGGTGTGCCGCTCCGTGGCCTCCAGGGCGCGGCGGATCTCCGGGTGCAGAGGGCGGGCGGCGGGGAGCGCCAAGGCCTCGGTGAGATACCACAGGAGTTCGTGGAGCTGGCGCATCACGGGGAACACCTGGAACATCTGGGCGGCGGTGTCGGGCGAGGAACGCCAGTCCCGGCCGCCGTACGTCTCCTGGGACACCTTCTGACCGGCGCCGAAGCAGTCGTACACCGTGCAGCCGGGGAAGCCCTCGGTCCGCAGTCGGGTGTGGATGCCGCAGCGGAAGTCGTCCTGGAGGTTGCGGCAGGGCCGACCGGCTTCCTTGTCGATCGCGAAGTCCGACGAGGCGGTCAGGGTGAGGGCGACGCAGCAGAGCGCGAAGCAGTTGGCGCAGTCCGCGCGCAGGGTCTCCCGTGCGGTCTCGGGCACGGCGGTCGGTTCGTTGAGGGGCACGGATTCGGGTCCTCGCGTGGATGGCGGCGCGTAAGGCTCGGCAGCGAAAGGGCCCAGTTTACGAGACGGCGGTACGGGCCGCTCCGGACGTGCCCGATGGCGTTCGCCTGCTCCCCCGCGTCGCGCGCGTACGTGTTCGCCCTTGTGCCGCGCTCGTGTTCCTCCGGGGGGGCGCACGGGCTCGGGTCGGCCGGTGACGGGGCCCGTGTTCCGACGGGTGGCCGGGACCGGCTTCAGGGGACGACGCGTCGGCGCACGCGTCGTCCCCCGTGCACACTGGGCGCGTACGCATCACGAGGGGGGACCCATGGGCGCCGAGGAGAGCAGCGGGTTCGAACCGGCCACCGGTGACGGACCACCGGCCGCCGGACCCGCCGCGGCGCGGACGGCCTCGGTGCGGGCCGCCTTCGAGGGTCTGCTGCAGATCCGCCGCCTCACCGGTGCGGGGCGGCCCGATCCCGAGGCCGTGCCGGCGCTGTGGGAGCTGAACCGGCCGGTGCGGGCCGTGGCGTTGGCCCTGGAGAGCGCGGGGACCCCTCCGTCCGCCGTCGACGCGTCCGGGCGCCGGGTCGCGGTCGGGTACCGGGTGCTGGAGGGCGAGTCGGCCGGGTCGGTGCGGGTGGAGTGGGCCGGCCCGCCCGGCAGCGGTGCCGCGCACGGCGAGGAGGAGGCGTTGGCCGGGTGCGCCGCGGTTCTGCGCGGGCTCGGTTGGACGGTGCTGCTCTACCGGGGCCCCCGCCGGCGGCGTCACCTGGAGGTGGAGCCGCCGAGGGGGTGGTCCGGAGGCCACGGGCCCGTCCAGGGCGGCGTTGTCAGACCCATGGGCGATGCTTGACGGTCCGACACCTCTGACGAGGAGATGCTGAGATGGACAAGGACGAGCTGGCCGCGGCGCAGGCGTACGTCCGCCTGCTGGAGGCCACCCGTGCGGCGCTCGCGGACCCGGACGCGGCCCCGGTGTATCTGCCCCTGCTCGCCTCGCCGATGCGGGAGGCCGATCACGCCCTGCGCAGCGCGGGTCTGACGGGCAACGAGGACAAGCTGTTCGCGCTCGTTCGCGCCCTGCAGCCGAGCCTGTCCGGCAGCGACAGGTAGGGAGCGGGGCCGCGTCCCGGTTCGCGGGCGCGTCTGTGTCCGGTACGGCCGCTGACCTGGATGTACCTCCGGCCGGACCCCCGCCCTCGAAGAGGGCGTCCGCTCGGTCGGCGGTGCTCGTGCGGGGCGCGCGCTCCGGTGAACGTCGTCGGGGCGGTCGGGCGGGGTGACGCGGAGGGGCGCTCCCGCCCGTCCCGGCGGTGGGGCCCGGCCCGCGCTCGGCCGGCGGGCACGGGGCCGGTCGCCCTACAGGGTGGGGCGCGGCGTCGGGCCGGACGCGAGGCCGAGTTCGCGCGCCTCGGGGCCGAGCGGCGCGAAGAAGCCCTCGACCTGCCGGTCCTCCACCTCCGCGAGGGTGGCCGGCTTCCACCGCGGGTCGCCGTCCTTGTCGATGATCCGGGCGCGTACGCCCTCGACGAAGTCGTGCTGTTCGACAGCCCGGCTGGAGACGCGGAAGTCCTGGTCGAGGACGGCTTCCAGACTCGCGAGCCGGCCCGCCCGGCGGACGGCGGCGAGCGTGACCTTGAGGGCGAGGGGCGACTTGGTCAGGAGTTCCGCGGCGCTCTCCACCGCCTCGGGGGCGCCGCTGTCCCGCAGCCGCCGGACGATCTCCTCGACGGTGGGCGCGGCATAGCAGGCGTCGATCCATGGGCGCTGGGCGGCGAGCGCACCGCTGGGCGGCTCCGTGGCGAAACGCCGCACGACCGCGGCCACCTCGGCGGGTGTGGCGGGCGCCGACAGGGCGTCGACCAGGGCCGCCAGCCGCCCGGCCGGCACGTAGTGGTCGGCCAGGCCGCACAGCAGGGCGTCGGCCGCGCCCACGGAGCGTCCGGTGAGCGCGAGGTGCGTGCCCAGTTCACCGGGCGCGGCGGACAGCAGCCACGTCCCCCCGACGTCCGGCACGAAGCCGATGCCGGTCTCGGGCATGGCGACGCGCGAGCGCTCGGTGACGACACGGATTCCGGCGTGGGCCGACACCCCGACGCCGCCGCCCATGACGATGCCGTCCATCAGTGCGACGTACGGCTTGGGGAACCGGGCGACGCGGGCGTCCAAGCGGTACTCGTCACGCCAGAACCGCAGCGCCGCAGCGCCGCCGGAGGCACGGGCGTCGTCGTGGAGGGCGCGGATGTCGCCGCCCGCGCACAGGCCCCGGTCGCCCGCGCCGGTCAGCACCACCGAGACGACCTCGTCGTCGTGTTCGGCACGGGTCAGGGCCTCGTCGAGCCGGCGCACCATGGTGTGGCTGAGGGCGTTGAGGGCGCGGGGGCGGTTCAGCGTGATGCGCAGGCAGCGGCCGCGCGTCTCCAGCAGGACGGATCGGTCGTCGTTCATGCTCGGACTCCGCTCGGTGGGCTCGTGGACAGGTGGGCGCGTGGGCACGCGGCCTTGCGCGCGCCGGGAGCCTGGAGGGTCCGGGGCGGCGGGCGTCCGTCCCGGCGGTCGGGGGCGATCTGTGCCCGCCATTCTGCGGTCCGCGCACCAGGCGCCGGGACGGCGGGGGCCTCCTGTGAGGCGAGGGGGCTCTGTGCGCCCTGGTGAGGCGCACGGGACCGTGAGCCGCTGTGGCACTCCGGTGCCGGGGGCTCGACAATTGAGGCCTATGGGGTGCGCCGACGCACGGCCCGCCGGACGACCTCCGGAGCAGGAATGACCGACGACGAACGGCGGCAGGACGCCGAAGGCTCTCCGCCCCGCCAGGCCGACCGGACCGACCGGACCGACCGGACCGACCGGAGGACCAACGGCGAGATCCGGCCGACGGAACGGCTCGCCATGAACCGGACCGGCAGCTTCGACTGGGATCTCGACACCCGGACCGTGGACATCGACGAGGCCGGGATGATGGTGTTCGGCGCGGACCCCGCGACGTTCGACGGCCGGCCGGGGACCCTGCTGGACCACCTGGAACCGGCGGAGCGGGCCCGGCTCGACGTCACGATCGACGAGGCCGTCACCAGCGGCGAGAACTCCTACAGCGTCCACTTCCGCGTACCGCTGGAGGACGGCGCCACCCAGTGGACCCATGTCCAGGCACGCATCCTGCGCTCCAAGGACGGGAGGGCGCACCGGATCGTGGGGATCGTCCGGGACGCGACGGCGGAAGTCACCCATTCGGCCTTCGTCCTCGACCTGGAGAAGCGGCGGCAACGCCAGACCGACATCGTTGAACGCACAACGAGAGCGATGTCGCGTGCTGTCACCGTGGACGATGTGACGGCCGCCCTCACCGGTCCCGGCGGGCTGGCCCCGCTGGGGGCGGACGGGGTCGTCCTCGGGCTCGTGGAGAACTCCTCGGTGAACGTCGTCGCACTCGGCGGCGAGTCGCTGGAGGCGCTCGACGGGTTCGGCTCGGGGGCTCTGGACCGCGAGCTGCCCCTGACGGACACGATCCGCAGCGGGCGGCCGCGCTTCATCACATCCCTGTCCGCGCTGGCCCGGCGGTATCCGGAGCTGGAGCCTCATCTGGGCAAGCTCGGGTTCCGGGCCGCCGCCTACCTCCCGCTGGTGGCCCAGGCCCGGTCGCTCGGCGGCCTCGCGCTGTTCTACCGCGAACGCACGGTCTTCAATCCGGACGAGCGCATTCTGTGCCTGGGCCTCGCCGCCATCGTCGCCCAGTCCCTGCAGCGGGCGATGCTCTTCGACGAGGAGCGGGAGTTCGCCACCCAGCTCCAGTCCGCGATGCTCCCCTCCCGGATACAGGAGATCGAGGGCGGCGAGATCGCGGTGCGCTACCACGCCGCGTGGAGCGGTCGGCAGGTCGGCGGCGACTGGTACGACGTGATCCCCCTCCCCAAGAGCCGCTACGGGCTGGTCGTCGGGGACGTCCAGGGGCACGACGCCCACGCCGCCGCGATCATGGGCCAGTTGCGCATCGCCCTGCGCGCGTACGCCGCCGAGGGGCACCCGCCGGCCACCGTACTGGCTCGGGCCTCCCGCTTCCTCGCGGAACTGGACACCGACCGCTTCGCCACCTGCACGTACGCTCAGGTGGACCTGGTCTCGGGTTCGGTGCGGGTCGTCCGGGCCGGCCACTTCGGCCCGTTGATCCGCCACGCGGACGGGCGGGTCGGCAACCCGCAGGTGCGCGGCGGGCTGCCGCTGGGCATCTCCACGGATCTGCAGGACGAGGAGTACCCGGAGACCCGGCTCGATCTGGTGCCCGGCGAGACCTTCGTGCTGTACACGGACGGTCTGGTCGAGGAGCCCGGAGCCGATCTGGACACGGGGGTGGACGCGTTGTGCCACGAGGTGGGCGTCGGCCCCGCGGAGGCCGAGGCGCTGGCCGACCACCTGTCGGAACGCCTGTGGGAGCGGTGGGGGGCGGGGGACGACGTCGCACTCCTGGTCCTGCGCCGGTCCCCCGACATGGGGTCCTCGCACGCGCCCCGGCTGCACCAGTACATCCATCAGGCGGACCCGGAGGGGCTGTCGGACGCCCGCCGGTTCGTGCGCCAGGCCCTCGCGGACTGGGGCCTGGCCTCGTTCGCCGACGACGCGGAGCTGGTCACGGGTGAACTGCTGGTCAACGTGTTGCTCCACACGGAGGGCGGGGCCGTCCTGACGCTGGAGGTGCTGCCCGAGCCGGTGCGGCGCATCCGGTTGTCGGTCCAGGACCGCTCGAGCGCGTGGCCCCGACGGCGTACGCCGGGCGAGACCTCGACGTCGGGCCGGGGGCTGCTGCTGCTCGACGCGGTGGCGACGCGGTGGGGCATCGAACCCCGCGGCGAGGGCAAGGCCGTGTGGTGCGAGATCGGCCCTCCCGCCCCGCCGACCGCGCCACCGCCCATGAGCGCGGGGAAGTGAACCCGTCGCACGGGTGGCGACGAACAGCGAGGGGTGGGGGGGGGGGGGGGGGGGGGGGGGGGGGGGGAGGCGGGGGGGGGGGAGGGGGGGGGGGGGGGGGGGGGGGGGGGGGGAGGGGGGGGGGGAAAACCCCCCCCCCCCCA
>NZ_JBVJCD010000079.1:0-23519 GCF_055588985.1 Streptomyces sp. NPDC041970 | reverse complement strand
ACCCTCCGTGCGAAAAAAAAAAGGGGGGAGAGAAAAACACAAAAACCCACCCCCCCCCCCCCGGGCCCCCCCCCCCCCCCCCGCTCCGTGTGTTCACGTTGCGATGCGCTTCGGGGTACTGCGCGCTGCGACTCGAAGGCGGGGCTGTGCGCACGCTCTGTGCGCGCCGCCGGGCTGAGGGGTGGTGCGGGGTCGCTCAGGCGCTGGCGTTACGCGCCCGGTTGCGAGCGGCGCGGCGCTTCATCGCGCGGCGCTCGTCCTCGCTGAGGCCACCCCAGACGCCGGAGTCCTGGCCGGACTCGAGCGCCCACTGCAAGCACTGCTCCATGACGGGGCAGCGGCGGCAGACAGCCTTGGCTTCCTCGATCTGCAGCAGCGCAGGACCGGTGTTGCCGATGGGGAAGAACAGCTCGGGGTCTTCCTCACGACAAACGGCGTTGTGACGCCAGTCCATGGCTGCTACCTCTCCTTGGTATTACACGCTGGTGCTTGTGAATGTGAACGCTTTCACGAATCCCCCCGCAGATGACGGGCCGACCCCCAGATGGACTGGGTGTGGTCTGTGAGGTGAGGAGGGGTTCTGGCTACCAGGGAGGCCGGTGCTGCGGGCCGTCCCGATCGCCATGTAGAGATTCGCAAACCTCGGCGGCGGATACAACCCCTTCTGGAAAGTTTTTTTTGATTCCTCGGTGTCGACTAGGTCACAGCCGCACTTCTTAGGGGTGGGGGCCAGTCCAAACGTTCGAGTTAAAGGACTTTGGGCCCTTCCACTCACACAATCACACGCAGTGCATGGCGAACGCCTGTGAACGTCACGCTCGTACGCAGTCCCAAGTGGTCGCCGTCCACCTGGAAGGGGAGGGGGACCTTTGAATGCAAGGTGAAGTCCGTGAGGTCATGCAGTGAAACAGCGTGCTTGCCGCGGGGGCCTCTCTCGGGGCTCGACGTGAGCAACTGGGTGCCGTACCGGGCCACCGCCGCGGTGGACAGCCGCTTCAGTCCGAGGACGTCCAGAGCCGTGTCGAAAGAGGCTCTCGGCGAGGCGTAGACCGGGCGATTGCCCAGGTAGGTCCAGGGGGCGGTGTTGCAGACGATGGAGAGCGCGAGATCGGCGACCGGGTCCCGGCCGGGCACGTCGAGCGTGATCGTCCCGTGTCTGCGGTGGGCCTCGTCGAGGAACTGGCGCATCACCTGGCGCACGTACAGCGCATGGGTCGAACGTTTGCCGCCCTCGCGTTTCTGTTCGACCCGGCCGACCACTCCCGCGTCGAATCCGAGACCCGCACAGAAAGTGAACCAGCGTTCCGGCACGGATTCGTCCGGTGTGCCCGCGGTGCCGGCGGCGAGACCGAGGCCGACCGTGCGTTCGCTCCGGTTCGCCAGGGCGTCGAGAATCGCTCCCGTCGCCTCCACCGCGTCATTGGGCAGGCCCAGCGCCCGCGCGAACACATTGGTCGAACCGCCGGGCACCACGGCGAGCTTCGGCAGGCGGTCCACGTCCGGACCCCGGTGCAGCAGCCCGTTCACGACCTCGTTGACCGTGCCGTCGCCGCCGAGGGCGACCACCAGGTCGACGTCGTCGCCGTCGGCCGCCAGCCGGCCCAGGTCCCGTGCGTGCCCCCGGTACTCGGTGGTCACCGCCTCCAGCTTCATCTCGCTGGCCAGCGCGTGGATCAGCACGTCACGGGTCCGCGCGCTGGTGGTGGTAGCAGCGGGATTGACCACGAGGAGTGCGCGCATGTCCGCAAGCCTACCTAGCGGGCGGACGGGACCCGCGGCCCCGTTCGCCCCGTTCCGTGCCGGTCACGCACCGTGAGCCCCCTCCGGCCGGCCGCCGCGCCCGTACACCCCCGGCTTCGCCTCCGGGCGCCGGGGATGCCAACCTGAAGGACGTGAGCACTCAGCAGACCTCGTCCACCCCGCCGCCCTCCTCCGCCGAGCGCCCGACCCGGATCACCGTCCTCGCCGGGGTCAACGCCCTCGAAGGCGCGGCGCTCGCCATCGGCGGCGTCTACCTGCTCGTCATGGGGGTGCTCGGGCGCCCCGAGAGCCCCCAGCAGGCGGAGACGGTGGGCATCACGCTGATCGCCCTCGGCGCGATCCCGCTGTTCGCCGCGCGCGGCCTGCTCCTGCTGCGCGGCTGGAGCCGGGGCCCCGCGCTGATCACCCAGATCATGGCGCTGCCGGTGGCCTGGACGCTGCTGCGCTCGCAGGGCGCGCTGATCCCCACCGGCATCGTCCTGGCGGCGGTCGCCGTGACGGGCCTGGTGCTCGTCCTCAACCCGGCGACCACCCAGGTCCTGGGCATCCGCCGGGGTGCGGGGACGGCCCCCGACGCCTGAGCGGCGGGGGCTACTCCTCGACGAGCAGGCGTTCGCGCAACTGCGCCAGCGTCCGGGCCAGCAGCCGCGAGACGTGCATCTGCGAGATGCCGACCTCCTGCGCGATCTGCGACTGGGTCATGTTCCCGAAGAAGCGCAGCAGCAGGATGCGCTTCTCGCGCGGTGGCAGGCCCTCCAGGAGCGGCTTGAGCGACTCCCGGTACTCCACCCCCTCCAGCGCCTCGTCCTCCGAGCCCAGCGTGTCCGCGACCGCGGGGGACTCGTCGTCGGTGTCCGGGACGTCCAGCGACAGCGTGCTGTACGCGTTGGCCGACTCCAGCCCCTCCAGCACCTCCTCCTCGGAGATGCCCAGCCGCTCCGCCAGCTCGTGCACCGTCGGCGAGCGGCCGTGCTGCTGGGACAGCTCCGCGGTGGCGGTGGTGAGCGACAGCCGCAGCTCCTGAAGCCGGCGCGGCACCCGCACCGCCCAGCCCTTGTCCCGGAAGTGGCGCTTGATCTCGCCGACGACCGTGGGGGTGGCGTACGTCGAGAACTCCACGCCCCGGTCCGGGTCGAACCGGTCCACCGACTTGATCAGCCCGATGGTGGCGACCTGGGTCAGGTCGTCCAGGGGCTCCCCGCGGTTGCGGAAGCGGCGGGCCAGGTGCTCCACCAGCGGCAGGTGCATCCGCACCAGCCGGTTGCGCAGCTCGGCCTTCTCCGGGGAGCCGTCGGGCAGCCCCCGCAGCTCGACGAAGAGGGCGCGCGCCGCGCCGCGGTCGTGTGGATCGTGGTGCCCGTGCTCGCTCATCTGGCCCGCCCGCTCTGCCTGCGACTGCTGCTCCACCGCGACGTCGGGGCGCTGCGGCCCGTCCGCTCCGTCCACCGGATGCGGACGGGCCTGCTGCTCCGGGACGCCTGCTGGGCGCACCATCCCGGATCGGATCGTCTCGTCCCGCACAGGACCGTCCCCGTTCCCCTCGCTCACGCCGGCCCGGGGCCCGCGCCGCGCTGTTTGTAGAGGCTGATGCTGACCGTACGGTCGTCGGCGACCGTGGAGTCGACCTTGCCGGCCAGCGCGGAGAGCACCGTCCAGGCGAAGGTGTCGCGCTCGGGCGCGCGACCGTCCGTGGTGGGGGCCGACACCGTCACTTCGAGGGAGTCGTCGACGAGACGGAAGACGCAGCTCAGGACGGAGCCCGGCACGGCCTGCTGGAGCAGGATCGCGCAGGCCTCGTCGACCGCGATGCGAAGGTCCTCGATCTCGTCGAGGGTGAAGTCCAAACGGGCTGCGAGACCGGCCGTGGCCGTCCGCAGCACCGACAGGTAGGCGCCCGCGGCGGGCAGCCGGACTTCCACGAAGTCCTGATTACCGGGCTCGCCTGCGATCTGGGACACCCTCACCTCCAAGGTGGCACAAAGTCTTTCGAGGTTCCGGGAAGGGTGGCCCGGAGCCATGCGGTCGGTCGACGGTTCTCAGCTCGGCGACGCTATCGGATCAATGATGCCGTGTCCTACGGGCCCCGCGCTCCGGCCGTCACCCATGGTAGGTCCATGCACACGCACAGTGGCTAGGGGTCTGCGTCGTCCAATTGCGAAGAACCAGCGCCGCATTGACGTACCCAGCCGCCGGACGGTCGAACCGTCCCCGCGGCGGCCTACCGGGCGGCGGGCGGCGTCGGTACGGGCTCGGGGCCGGGGGTCGCGGTGACGACGGCGCCCACCCGCGCTCCCGGCGCGAAGGCCCCCTCCTCGGCCAGCGCGGTCAGCGCGTACAGCAGCTTGGCCACGTAGACGCGCTCCACGGGGAGCCCGTGGCGGTCCTCGAAGTCGGCGGCGAACACCTCCAGCTCCGGGGTGGTGCGGGCGTAGCCGCCGAAGGCGAAGCGCTCCTCCAGCGACCAGCTCCCGACCGGGCCGCCGAACGCCTCGCGCTGGAGGCGGGCCACGGCCTCGCCGAGGAAGCCGCCGCGCAGCACGGGGACGCCCAGGGCCCGCTGCCCGGCGCCCAGCCCCGCGGCGAGACCGGCGAGGGTGCCTCCGGTGCCGCAGGCCACGGCCGCCACGTCGACCTTCCCGGCCAGCTCGCGCCCCAGCGCCGCGCAGCCCAGGACGGCCGGGGCGTTGCTGCCGCCCTCCGGGACGACCTCCACGTCCCCGAACCGGCTCAGCAGCTCCGCCAGCACCTCGGGGGAGGACTTCGCCCGGTACGTCGCACGGTCCACGAAGTGCAGCCTCATGCCGTCGGCCGCGCACCGGGCGAGCGACGGGTTGAGGGGCCGGTGGGCCAGTTCGTCGCCCCGGACGACGCCGATGGTGTCGAACCCCAGCAGCCGGCCGGCCGCCGCGGTGGCCCGCAGGTGGTTGGAGTAGGCGCCGCCGAAGGTCAGCACGGGGCGCCCGGCGGCGGCCTCCAGGTTGAGGACGAGTTTGCGCCACTTGTTGCCCGGCAGCTCCGGGTGGATGAGGTCGTCCCGCTTGAGGAGCAGCGCGACCCCGCGGCGCGCGAAGCGCTCGTCGTCGACCTCCCGCAGGGGGGAGGGCACCCGAGGCCGCAGGAGGGCGTCGAGGCGGGGCGGGCGGTTCACCCGCCCATTGTCGCCTGATCCGGAGACCGCCCGGCCCGCCGCTTTCGGCCGCCCTCCACCGCCGCCGGACCGGCGGGCGGGGGAGCGGGCAGCCCGTCCGGTGGCGCACATGCCCCAGTCCAAGGCTGATTAGTCACACTCTTTTGTGTAATGGCGGATCGACTCTCCGTGCTGAAAGGCTCGCCAGGCAGGTCAGCCCAGGATGGAGAGGACGTCAGATGTCCGTTGGTGAAGAGGTTCGCGACACGCAGGCGCCGCCGCAGCAGAGTCTGGGGACGGCGGCAGCGCGGAACCTCGCGACGACCACCAAGTCCGCGCCGCAGATGCAGGAGATCACCTCCCGGTGGCTGCTGAAGACGCTGCCGTGGGTGCAGGTGCAGGGCGGGACGTACCGGGTGAACCGGCGGCTCACCTACGCGGTCGGGGACGGCCGGGTGACGTTCGTGCAGACCGGGGGCCGGGTGGCCGTGATCCCGGCCGAGCTGGCCGAGCTGCCCGCCCTGCGGGGGTTCGGGGACGCGGAGGTCCTGGCCGAACTGGCCCGCAGGTGCGAGCAGCGGGACGTGGCCGCGGGGGAGGTGCTGGCCGCCTCGGGGGATCCGGCGGACCGGATCTTCCTGCTGGCGCACGGCAAGGTCGAGAAGATCGGCTCCGGGCCGTACGGGGAGGAGGCGGAGCTGGGCGTTCTCGCGGACGGGGCGTACTTCGGCGACCACAGCCTGGTCGACGGCGACGCGGTGTGGGAGTACACCGCCCGCGCCGTCACCCCGTGCACCCTCCTGACGCTGAGCCGCGCCGACGTGTACAACCTCGCGGAGCGCGCCGAATCGCTCCGGGGCCACCTCACCGGTCTGCTCTCCATCCCGCACCAGCGGACCAACCGCCACGGCGAGGCGGCGATCGACCTCTCCGCCGGCCATGTCGGCGAGGCGGTCGTCCCGCACACCTTCGTCGACTACGACGCCGCCCCGCGCGAGTACGAACTGAGCGTGGCGCAGACGGTCTTGAAGGTGCACAGCAGGGTCGCCGACCTCTACAACCAGCCGATGAACCAGACCGAGCAGCAGTTGCGGCTCACGGTGGAGGCGCTGCGCGAGCGCCAGGAGCACGAGCTGATCAACAACCCCGAGTTCGGTCTGCTCACCAACTGCGACTACGGTCAGCGGCTCCAGCCGCACGACGGGACGCCCAGCCCGGACGACATGGACGAACTGCTCTCCCGGCGCCGGGGCTCGAAGCTCTTCCTGGCCCATCCGCGCGCCATCGCCGCCTTCGGCCGCGAGTGCAACCGGCGCGGACTCGTCCCCGACAGCGTGGACGTCGGCGGCCACCGCCTGCCCGCCTGGCGCGGGGTGCCGATCTTCCCGTGCAACAAGATCCCGGTCACCGAGGCCCGCACCACCTCGATCATCTGCATGAGGACCGGCGAGTCCGAGCAGGGCGTCATCGGCCTCCAGCAGACGGGCATCCCCGACGAGATCGAGCCGAGTCTCTCGGTCCGCTTCATGGGCATCGACGAACAGGCGATCATCTCCTACCTCGTGACGGCGTACTACTCAGCCGCCATCCTGGTACCGGACGCCCTCGGCGTGCTGGAGAACGTCGAGGTCAGCCGCTGGCGCTGACCCGATCCGCTCCGGGGGCCGGGCAGCCGACACCGCCCGGCCCCCGGGGCCCGCACCCACCGCCTCGCCCCCAGGGAGTGACCGTGACCATGACCCGTACGGACGCAGCCACGGAAGGGCACGAAGCCGCGGCGCTCCTGGAGCGCGCCCGCGCCGTCGTCGACCCGCATCTGCGATCGGCCGTGGAGTCGCTGCCCGGCGGCATACGCCGGGTCGCCATGTACCACTTCGGCTGGGAGAACGCCGACGGAACGCCCGCCTCGGGCCGGGCCGGCAAGGCCATCCGGCCGGCGCTCGTGCTGGCCGCCGCCCGCGCGCTCGGCGGCGACCCCGAGCGGGCGGTCCGCGCCGCCGTCGCCGTCGAGCTGACGCACAACTTCACCCTGCTCCACGACGACGTCATCGACGAGGACACCACCCGCAGGCACCGGCCCACCGCCTGGGCGGTCTTCGGCGTCCCGGACGCCATCATCACCGGAGACGCCCTGCTCGCCCTCGCCCAGCGGCTGCTCTGCGAGGACGCGCACCCGGCCGCGGGCCGGGCCGCCGCCCGCCTCTCCTCCTGCGTCATCGAGCTGTGCGCGGGCCAGCAGGCGGACTGCGCCTTCGAGGAGCGCGGCCCCGACGAGATCACGCTCGACGAATGCCTGGCCATGGCGACCGCCAAGACGGGCGCGCTGCTGGGGTGCGCCTGTGCGCTCGGCGCCCTCTACGCGGGGGCGGAGGACCGGACGGTCCGGGCGATGGACGGGTTCGGCCGGGAGGCGGGGCTCTCGTTCCAGCTCATCGACGACCTGATCGGCATCTACGGGGACCCGGCCCGCACCGGCAAACCGGTCGGCGCGGACCTGACCGCCCACAAGAAGTCCCTGCCGGTGGTGGCCGCCCTCACCTCGGGCGCCCCCGCCGCCGCCGAGCTGGCCGCCCTCTACCGGGGCCCCCTGACCACGTCGGTGGAGGTGGACCGGGCGGCCGACGCCGTGGACCGGGCCGGCGGCCGCGACTGGGCCCAGAGCTGCGCGGCCGACCGGATGGCCCGCGCCCTGCACCACCTCTCGCGGGCGGTCCCCGAGCCGAGCGGCGCGGGCGACCTGCTGGCCCTGGCGGAGTTCGTCACCCGGAGGAGCGACTGAGCGACCGGCCGCCTACCCTCAACCCTGGTATGCGTCACCGGGGTTGCGGCAAGCGGCAGAAGGGGCGGTGCACTCTTTCATGGGCATGAGGACACAGCGGGCGGACCGGAGCGACCGGGAACGCGTCGTCGCGGTCATGGAGAAGGCGTTCCACGACGACCCGGTCAGCGCCTGGGTGTTCCCCGACGAGGCGCACCGGCGGGCGGTGCACGGCGCGTTCCTCGGCGTCTTCGTGGACACCGCCCTCGCCGAGGGGCACATCGACATCGCCGGGGAGGGCGCGGCGGTGGCCCTGTGGCTGCCGGCGCCCGCCGGGGCCCCCGAGGGGGAGGACCCCACGCCCGCCCTGATGCGGCGGACCGCCGACCCCGACAACGAGCGCTGCGAGCTGGTGGGGCGGCTCACCGGAGCCGTCCACCCGCACGACCGCGCCCACGCCTACCTGCTGATGGTCGCCGTCTCCCCCGAGCGGCAGGGGGAGGGGCTGGGGGCCGGGCTGATCGGCGCGGAGCTGGAGCGCTGCGACCGGGACGGGCTGCCGGCGTACCTGGAGGCGAGCAGCGCCCGCAGCCGCGCCCTGTACGAACGGCTCGGATTCCGCTCCCGAGGCCCTGCCGTGGAGCTGCCGGGCGGCCCGTCCATGTGGCCCATGTGGCGTGAACCCCACGCGAGTTGAGCCCGCATGGAGGGCGGGCCGCGGGGAGCGCCGGGAGCGGCTACAGTCCCTGCTCATGACAGATGAGTCGTGGGCCGGCTGGTACCGGGACCACCGGGGTTCCGACGCCGTCGTCCTGACCACGGACGGGCAGCAGCTCCGCATCCGCATCCGGGGGGTCGACTTCGAGGGCGAGAGCTTCGACGACCTGGCGCCGGTCGCGGGCATCCCCCCGGAGATCGGGATGTTCGCCCTCGCGGAGGGCGCGCTCACCGACTGCGTACTGGAGTGGGACCTGCCGCTGCCCGTCCTCGCCGCGGGCGCGCTCCGCCACGCCACGCTCCACTGCCTGCTCTCCCTGCGCCGGGCCGACCCGGACCTGCACCTGGCGCTCCACCTGGACGGCGCGGTGTACGAATCGGCCCGCGCGGAGAGCGACTTCGCCGCGGCCCTGGCCGCCGTCCAGCGGGCCCTCCCGGACGGCATACGCCTGCAGACCTGCATAGCCTGCGCGTTCTCCGACTACTTCCCCGCGCCGGGCCGCGGCCTCTCCGGCGGCCTCGCCTGCTTCCGGGGGGCCAAGGACGCCTACCGGGGCACGGCGGGCGAGGACGACGTGCTGGACCTCTGGGACCGGCGGACGGGGTTCGTCCAGGAGGTCTGGAGCTGCCGCGAGTTCGAGGAGCGCCCGGCCGAGGGCGCGGGCACCGGCCACCGGGGGGCCTTCCCCCTCGAACTCGCCTGACCGCGCACCCGCCCGCGCCCCCGCGCCGTAAGGGACGCGCGGGGCGCCGGCCGGCCCGAGGAGACGGACCGGCCGGACTCGGCCGCGTACGGCCGGGACGGGGCCCGGTGCGCCTGGAGGCGCCCGGTGTCAGGAGGAGGAGCGGGCGAGCGCGGCCAGGCCGTTCTGCCACAGGAGGTTCACGCGGGCCCGCTCGTTGGCGTCCGGGATCGCGTTGGTGCAGGAGGGGCCGGGGCCGCCACCGGACATGAGCTGGCTGCACGGTCCGGAGTAGTTGTCCCGCAGGCCGAGCACGTGCCCGGTCTCGTGCGTGGTGACGCGGGTCGAGTTGTAGCGCTGGTTCTGGGCGTAGTCCAGGAAGATGTAGCCCCGGCCGTGCCCGTCGGTGCTCGCGTAGGAGCCGCGCGGGTCGTTGCCCTCGCGGTAGGAGAAGTCCGCGCCGGAGCCCTCCTGGAGCTGGACGTTGGTGACCGAGCTGTTCCAGATCCGCGTGCTGTTGGCTATCTGGGTGCGGAAGGACGGCGCGCCGGAGGTGCTGTAGACGACCGTGACCGCCTGGGCGCCGGGGTTGGCGGCGCGCTTCTCGGCGACGGACTTCATGACCGCGTCGAAGAAGGCGCGGTTCGCCGCCGCGTTCTCGCCGGAGGCGTTGTACGCGGCGACGGCGGCGGGACCGGGGGCGGGGGCGGGAGCGGCGGCCACCGCGGGGGCGGCGACCGGCGCGGCGAGGAGGCCGAGCCCGGCGGCGACGGAGGCGACAGCGGTCCTGAGGTGTCTCATGGGGGATTTCTCCTACCTGTCCGATGAACCCGCGCCGTGGGGGTTGTCCGTCATCCGGACAGGGCGCGGGGGCGGTACGGGGAGAGTGTGGGGGTGCGGACGGCCGCCGGGGATGATGCCAACCGGCGATAGCGCCGCCCTATCCCCGGCCCGGCGCGCGCTGCGCACCCACCGCGTCCGCGCCCGCCCATCCCTGTCACGCCCACCTCGCCGGGAGGGGGCCGCCAACCGTCCGTACGGCCAACTCCCGGTGGAATACCGCCGTTTGGCCGGGTTGCGTCGTCTGGTGCGAGCGGGCGGGCGGTCATAGTGTCCGCTGCATGGAGCTTGAGGTGAGGCACCTCAGAGCGTTGTGCGCCATCGCCGACGCGGGCAGTCTGCACCAGGCGGCCCGCCGCCTCGGCGTGAGCCAGCCCTCCCTGACCACGCAGTTGCGGCGGATCGAGAACACGCTGGGCGCCGAGTTGTTCCGCCGCGAGCGCACCGGCTGCCGCCCGACCCCGCTGGGGAGGGCCGTCCTCGGCCGCGCCCGCCCGCTGGTGGACGGCATGGACGCCCTGGTCACCGAGGCGCTGGCGGAGGCCGACGCCCACCGCGGCCGGGGCCCCCGGCTGCGCGTCGGCTCCACCGCGAGCCGGGTCATCGGCTGCTGGCTGCGGCGGCTGCGGGCCGTCCTGCCCGGCACCGACATCTCGCTGCGGGTGGACGTCTCGGCCCGCGAACTGCTCCGCTCGGTCGCGACGGGCCGCCTGGACGTCGCCTTCGTGCACGAGGTGGAGGGCTGCCCGCTCGCCGTGCCGGAGGGCCTGGAGCAGCGGGTGCTGGTCGACCGGGAACCCCAGTTCATCTCGCTCTCCCGCGACCACCCGGCCGCCCGCCGCCCGGTGGTGGAGCTGGGGGACCTGGCGGGCGACCCCTGGATGGTGGACCCGACGGTGGACGGCGAGTGGGACGGGGTGCGCCGGGTGCTCGGCGCGGCCGGGTTGAACCCGCCCGTGCTGCACGGCGACTACCTCACCGCCGCCTCCCTCGTCGTGCTCGGCGAGGCCGTCGCCCCCTGCCAGCCCACGTCGGGCCCGCGCGACGACATGGCCATCCGCCCGCTGCGGGGCGATCCGCTCGCCGTGCGGCTGCTGCTGGTCTCCCGGCCCGGCATGGACGTGGCGGTGGTGTACGCGGAGCTGGAGGCCGCCTACCGGGACGCGGCGCGCCGGGCGAGCGGCTACCACGCGTGGCTGCTGCGCCACCACAGCCCGCTGGCCCGCGCGCTCTGAGGGGCGGGCCCGCTCCCGTACGGCCCGCGGCGAACCGCTCTCCGCTGCACACCCCTGCCCGCCCGGCGGCGCGGCCCGGACCCGGTAGGGGAGGCGAGGCTCCCGGCCTGTGCGGCGGCCGCTGCTGCGCGTGTCGGGCGTCTAAAACATCCTATAGGGCTACACAACCGGACAAGAGCGGCGTGTCATACAATCTGACTAAGCGTTAAAGATGCATATTGCGCGGCATGGAACAGAAGGCGCGCAGGCGCGGCAACGCAATCCGGGCAGCAGTGACAGTGGCCACGGCCGCGGCGATGGTGGCCGCGCTGGCCCCGGCCGCGGGCGCGGACCCGCTACCGGGCGGACTGGGACCCTGCCTCGGCAACTCCTGCCCGAGCAGTTGGAACGACCCCAACAACGGTCCGGTCACCAACTACGACAGCAACATCAACGTCTTCGTCGGCGGGGACTTCCTCGTCCGGGAGGCGGCGGCCGAGGCGGAGGGGAAGGTCGTCACCCTCGGCCGGTTCGACATGAACAAGCGGCCGGGGGCCTCGCAGGTGTACAACGTCGGCATCGCGGGCGTCGGTTCGCGGGTGCCGCCGCCGGACGGGTCCGACTACCTGACCGTGGGCGGGGACATCACCATCGCCCCCGGAGAGCGCCTGCTGGCCGAGGAGGGCGCCCACTCCGGCCGCGTCGCCTACGAGGGGACCCTCACCGGCACGGTGAACCCGTTGACCGCGCCGCGCTTCGACCCGGACGCGACGGCCCCGTACGCCGAGCTGCGCCCGCAACTCACCGAGGCCAGCCGCTGCTACGCGTACGTGGGCGACGAGCACCGCCCGGCGACGGGCACCTGGCAGACGGTCGGCGACATCATCACGTTCACCGGGGACGGCACGTCGGCGATCCAGATCTTCGACGTGGACGCGGACCTGGAGTCGCAGACGGGCGGCAACACGGGCTTCGTGTTCAACGGCATCCCCGCGGGCGCGACCGTCCTGGTCAACGTCTACGGCACCAGCCGGAACGTCGCCACGTTCATGGGGGCGTTCCCCAACGAGGGGCTCCGCGAGCACCTGCTGTGGAACTTCCCGGACGCCACCGACCTGTCGCTGACCGGGCCGGCCCAGTTCGAGGGCAGCGTGCTGATCGGCCAGCCGACGAGCACGACGGTGCTGAACATGAGCGGCACCAATGGCCGTTTCTACACGGCGGGTTCGCTCACCCACACGTCGGCGGGCCTCTCCGGCGGCCAGGAGATCCACGCGTACCCGTTCGACGGCGATCTGCCGAGCTGCGGACCCGACCCGACGCCGACGCCGACGCCGACCCCGACGGACCCGACGCCGACCCCGACGCCGACTGATCCCACGCCTACGCCGACGCCGACGGACCCGACGCCTACGCCGACGCCGACGGACCCGACGCCTACGCCGACGCCCACGGACCCGACGCCGACCCCCACGCCCACGGACCCGACGCCGACCCCCACGCCGACGGACCCGACCCCGACGCCGACCCCGACGCCGACTGATCCCACGCCTACGCCCACGCCGACGGACCCGACCCCGACGCCGACCCCCACGGACCCGACGCCCACGCCGACCCCCACCGACCCGACGCCCACGCCCACCCCGACCGACCCCACCCCGACGCCCACGCACCCCACGCCCACTCCCACGTACACGCACCCGACCCCCACCCCCACTCCCACGTGCACGGACCCCACGCCCACCCCCACGCACCCCACCCCGACCCCCACGGACCCCACCCCCACGCACCCCACCCCGACCCCCACGCACCCGAAGCCGACCCCGTCCCACCACACGCCGCGCCCGACCTCCTCGCCGAGCCGTCCGGGCCACCTGCCCGACACCGGGTCCGAGGGCGGTGAGTGGCTCATCGGGTCCATCGCGGCAGCGCTGGTGGCCGCGGGCGGTACGGTCCTCGTCGTCACGCGCAGGGCGCGCCGACGCACCCTCTAGCAGCGCCCGTTAGCGTGGTGCGATGAGCGAACCGCTGCTGCACCTCGCCGAAGCACCCTTGTGGGAGGCGGCCCGCGGGACCGGGACGTACACGATGTCCACCCGCGGCCGCACCCTCCGGGAGGAGGGCTTCATCCACCTCTCGCTGCCCCACCAGCTCCCCGGCGTGGCCCGGATGCTGTACGGGGTCGACGACCGGGACCTCGTGGTCCTGGTCGTCGACCCCGCCCGCCTCGCCGACCCCGTCCGGTACGAGGCGTTGGAGCCGGGCGGCGAGGAGTTCCCGCACCTGTACGGCCCCCTGCCGGTGGCGGCGGTCGTGGAGGTGCGGCCCTGGGACGGGGACCGACGAGAGGAAGGCGCACCACAGTGATCGACACCCTCACCGCCGTGACCGGGGCGAGCGGAGCGGTGGGCGGCCGGGTCGCCCGGCGACTCGCCCGGACCGGCGCACCCGTCAGACTGCTGGGCCGCGACCCGGCCCGCCTCCCCGACCTGCCCGGCGCCGACCGCGCGCCCGCCGCCTCCTACGGCGACGGGGAGGCGATGCGCCGGGCCCTCGACGGGGCGCACACCCTGTTCCTGGTCTCCGCCCACGAGAGCCCCGACCGGGTGCGCGAGCACGTCACGGCGGTGGACGCGGCCGTGGCGGTGGGCGTGGAACGGATCGTGTACCTGTCGTTCCAGGGCGCCGCGCCCGACGCCACGTTCACCTTCGCCCGCGACCACTGGTACACCGAGGCGCACATCCGCACGACCGACGTGCGCCACACGTTCCTGCGGGACAACTGGTACCTGGCCGGGCTCCCCGCGATGACCGGCCCGGACGGGGTGATGCGCGGCCCCGGCGGGGACGGCCGGGTCGCGGCCGTCGCCCACGACGACGTCGCGGACGCCGCGGCGGCCGTCCTGCTGGACGAGGGGACGGGCCACGACGACCGGGCCTACGACCTCACCGGACCCGAGGCGTTCACCCTGGCGGAGGCCGCCGAGGAGCTGAGCCGCGTCACCGGACGCGCCGTCGTCTACGTCCCCGAGACCCGCGAGGAGGCCTACGCCTCCCGGTCCGGCTACGGGGCCGAGGAGTGGGAGGTGGCCGGCTGGGTCACCTCGTACGAGGCCATCGCCGCCGGCGAGCTGGCCGCCGTGTCGGACGCGGTGCCCGCGCTCACCGGTCGCCCGGCGCAGAGCTTCGCGGACTTCCTCGCGGCGAACCCGGACAGCTACCGCCACCTGCTCCCGGACCACTGAACGGGACTACTCGACCGGTCTGCCGGACTGGACCGCGGGCCCCGACCGCGCGTCGGCCCGTGAGCGGTCCCCGCGCGACCGTTCCGCGCGGTCCGGGTGGTCGGGGCCCGGCCGGACGCGCGGCCCGCCCGCGGCCGCGACGCGTTCCTCGGAGCCCTCGCCACCGGCTCCGCGCCCCGTACGCGGGCGGCGCCGAATCCGGCCCGTGTGGTCCAGGACCGCGGCGGCGAGGGGGGCGTGCACCGCGCGGGGGAGGGCGTGGCCCATGCCGGGGATCTCCCCGAGCGCCGTCCCGAGAGCCAGTCCCGAGACGAGTCGTATCGTCTCGTTACGAGAGTAGCGCACCGCCGGGCCGAGGCGGATGCCGCTCCCGCGGCCGGGCGGCCCCGCCCCCGAAACGCCGCACCCGGTCCGCGACGGACGCCGTTCTCGGCGCCCCGCGGACCGGGTGCGGACCGGTAGGCGCGACGTGACCAGCGAAACCGCAGGTCAGACGGCCTGACCAGAGATCAGGCCTGCTTGGTCTCCCAGAAGATCTTGTCGACCTGGGCGATCAGGTCCAGCGCCTTCTGGCCCGTCGCCGGGTCGTTCGACGCCTTGGCCGCGGAGAGCGCCTTCAGGGTGTCGTTGACGAGCTGGTGCAGCTCCGGGTACTTCTCGAAGTGCGGGGGCTTGAAGTAGTCGCTCCAGAGCACCGAGATGTGGTGCTTCGCGAGCTCGGCGCGCTGCTCCTTGATCAGGATGGCGCGCGTGCGGAAGTCGGCGTCCTCGTTGGCCTGGTACTTCTCCTGGACGGCCTTGACCGACTCGGCCTCGATGCGGGCCTGGGCCGGGTCGTACACGCCGCAGGGCAGGTCGCAGTGGGCGCTGACCTTCACCGTGGGGGCAAACAGGCGGGAAAGCATGGAGCTGTCCTCCTCGTGATCGTCTTCTCAGGTGGGACATTACTCCGTGGGACGCCGCTTTCCACGGCTGCCCCTGGGGCTTAGGTCAAAAGTCCGGGGTGGGAAACGAGCTGTCGGCGCAATGCCGGAGCGGTGCGCGGGACGACGGGGTGGAGGAGGACCGGGAGGTGCCGGAGATGCCGGAGCGGGGACAGGGGTCCGGGAGCGGGCTGGGGGCGCGGCGTGCGCTGCGGGTGGTGGAGGTGACGGGGCCGTCGATGGTGCCCACGCTCTACCACGGCGACCTGCTGCTGGTGGAGTACGGCGCGCCCGTGCGCCCCGGTGACGTGGTGATCCTGCGCCACCCCTTCCAGCAGGACCTGCTCGTGGTCAAGCGGGCCGCCGAGCGGCGGCCCGGCGGCTGGTGGGTGCGGGGCGACAACACCTTCGCGGGCGGGGACAGCACCGACTACGGGGTCGTCCCCGAGGAGCTGGTGCTGGCGCGGGTGCGGATGCGCTACCGGCCCCTGGCGAAGGGTCAGCGGTCGGTGGCGGCGGTGCTGGGCTGGGCGGTCTCCGCGCTGCGGCCGGTGCGCTCCGCCTCCTGGCGCTTGCGGGCCCGGTAGGCGGCCACGTTGGCGCGGGTCGCGCAGCGGTCCGAGCAGTAGCGGCGGGAGCGGTTGGTGGAGGTGTCCAGGTAGGCGTTGCGGCAGGGCGGCGCCTCGCACAGGCCGAGGCGGTCGACGCCGTGGCCGGTGAGGTGGAAGGCCAGGCCCATGGCCGCGATGGCGGCGTACCCGGCGGTCGCGTTGGACGGGTGGTCGGCCAGGTGCAGGTGCCAGTCGGGGCGGCCGTCCTCGTCGCGGGTGTCGTGGCCGGAGATCTGCGGGCTCACCGGGAACTCCAGCAGCAGCGAGTTGAGCAGGTCGACCGCGAGCGTCTCGTCGCCGCCGTCCGCCGCCTCGAAGACCGCGCGCAACCGCCCCCGTACGGAGCGGAAACGGGTCACGTCCGCGTCCGTCGCCCGCCGCGCCGCCTGCTGGTTGGCGCCGAACAGCTCCCGTACCGCCTCGACCGAGGTGAGCGTGTCCTTGTTGCGGGCCGGCTCCTCGGTGTTGACCAGACGGACGGCGTAGTCCGAGTAATAGGCCAGTTCCACTTGTAGTCCTTACGGAGTCGGGTCTAGAGTCGGGGTGTCGGCCAGTGTAATGGTCGGCTGTTGGAATCGGGCATTACGTGGAGGGTGACGTGGCGGAGACGGCCGAAGGCGTCGACTGGCGGTCCTGGCAGGAGAGCTGGGACCGGCAGCAGGAGTGGTACATGCCCGACCGCGAGGAGCGGTTCCGGGTCATGCTGGACATGGTGGAGGCGGTCGTCGGGCCGCGGCCGCGGGTGCTCGACCTGGCCTGCGGCACGGGCAGCATCACCGACCGCCTCCTCAAGCGGTTCCCGGACGCCACCAGCACCGGCGTCGACCTCGACCCGGCGCTGCTGGCCATCGCCCGCGGCACCTTCGAGGGCGACGACCGGGTCGCCTTCGTCACCGCCGACCTCAAGGACCCGGACTGGCCCTCCCGGCTGCCGCACACCTCGTACGACGCCGTCCTCACCGCCACCGCCCTGCACTGGCTCCACACCGGGCCGCTCACCGCGCTCTACGGGCAGCTCGGCGGGCTCGTCCGGGAGGGCGGGGTGTTCATGAACGCCGACCGCACCATCGACCCGGCCACCCCCCGCATCAACGCCGCCGAACGCGCCCACCGGTACGCCGCGATGGAGCGCGCCAAGGGGGCCGGGGCGCTGGACTGGGCCGACTGGTGGGCCCTCGCCGCGAAGGACCCGGTCCTGGCCGGCCCCACGGCCGAGCGGTTCGCGATCTACGGCGAGCACGCGGACGGCGAGACGCCCTCCGCCGACTGGCACGCCCGCACCCTGCTCGCCGCCGGCTTCGCCGAGGCCCGCGCGGTCTGGGCCTCGCCCTCGGACACCCTGGTGCTCGCCGTGAGGTGAGCGCCGCACGGACGCCGGAGGGCGGCACGGACCCCTGGCCCGTACCGCCCTCGTCGCCGCCGCAGCGCTACAGCACCTTGGACAGGAACGCCTTCGTCCGCTCGTGCTGCGGGTCGTTCAGGACGTCGCGCGGGTGGCCGGACTCGACCACCACGCCGTCGTCCATGAAGACCAGCGCGTCGCCCACCTCGCGGGCGAAGCCCATCTCGTGGGTCACGACGATCATCGTCATGCCGTCCTCGGCCAGCCCGCGCATCACGTCCAGGACGTCGCCGACCAGCTCCGGGTCGAGCGCGGAGGTCGGCTCGTCGAAGAGCATCAGCTTCGGCTCCATCGCCAGGGCGCGGGCGATGGCCACCCGCTGCTGCTGCCCGCCGGAGAGCTGCGAGGGGTAGTTGCCGGCCTTGTCGGCCAGGCCCACCCGGTCCAGCAGCTTCTCGGCGCGGGCCCGCGCCACGGCCTTCGCCTCGCCCTTGACCTGGACCGGGGCCTCCATGACGTTCTCGACCGCCGTCATGTGCGGAAAAAGGTTGAAGCGCTGGAAGACCATGCCGATGTCCCGGCGCTTGAGGGCGACCTCGCTGTCCTTCAGCTCGTGGAGCTGGTCGCCCTTCTGCCGGTAGCCGACCAGTTCGCCGTCGACCGAGAGCCGGCCGGCGTTGATCTTCTCCAGGTGGTTGATGCACCGCAGGAAGGTCGACTTGCCGGAGCCGGACGGGCCGATCAGGCAGAACACCTCGCGCGGGGCGACCTCCAGGTCGATGCCCTTGAGGATGTGGGCGGCGCCGAAGGACTTGTGGACGCCCTCGGCCTTCACCATGGGGGTGGTCATGCGGAGACACCTCCGGAGGGCCGGTTGCTGAACGCGGAGAAGTTGGCCTTGAGGCGCTGCAACGGCGTCAGCGGCAGCGCGCGCTGCGAGCCGCGCGCGAAGCGGCGCTCCAGGTAGTACTGGCCGACGCTGAACACACTGGTCATGACGATGTACCAGATGGACGCGACGAACAGCATCTCCATCACCGCGTACGACGTGGAGCCGATCTGCGAGGTGGAGCGCAGCAGTTCGTTGTACGTGACCGCGTAGACCAGCGAGGAGGTCTTCAGCATGTTGATGAACTCGTTGCCGGTCGGCGGGATGATGACGCGCAGCGCCTGCGGCAGGACCACGCGGCGCATGGTCTTCGCCTGCGTCATGCCGAGCGCGTGCGCCGCCTCCGACTGGCCCTCGTCGACGGACTGGATGCCGGCGCGGCAGATCTCCGCCATGTAGGCGGCCTCGTTCAGGGCCAGGCCCAGCAGGGCGCACATGAACGGGGTCATGACGTCCGTCATCTCGTCCTTGTAGACGAACGGGATGTTCAGGACGGGGAAGACCAGCGCCAGGTTGAACCAGAGCAGCAACTGCACGTAGACGGGGGTGCCCCGGAAGAACCAGATGTACAGCCAGGCCACCCAACTGGTGACCGGGTTCTTGGCCAGCCGCATCACGGCCAGCACCACGCCGAGCACCACGCCGAGCGCCATCGCGAGCACGCTGATGAGCAGGGTGCGGCCGGCCCCGGCGAGCACCATGCTGTCGAAGACCTTCTCGCCGACGGCCTGCCACTGGATGTCGCCCTGCGAGAAGGCGTAACCGAGCGCCGCCAGGAGGCCGATGACCAGCACACCGCTGATCCACCGGCCGACGTGGCGGACGGGAACGGCCCTGATGGCCTCCGGGGCCGTCCCTGCCGCCCGGAGGACGGCCGGATCGGCCGTCTTGGTGAGAGGCGCCGGGCCGGTGGGGCCGGCGGGCGCCGTGTCGTGCTTGTCAGTCATGGTGACTGCCCTTCAGTGGAGCGTCCGGTGTCACTTGCCGCTGTTGATGGCGGCCTTGTCGATCGCTCCGGTGCCGGCCCCCCACTTGTCGAGCACCTTCTGGTACGTGCCGTCGGCGATGATCGCGTCGACGGCCTCCTTCAGGGCGTCGCGCAGGCCGGTGTTGTCCTTCTTGACGGCGATGCCGAACGGACCGGCGTCCACCTGCTCGCCGATGATCTCGAACGCCTTGCCGCCATTGGCCTTGCGCACCAGGTCGACCGCGACCGGGTAGTCGTTGACGCCGGCGACCGCGCCGCCGGACTTCACGCGGGTCTGGGCCTCGGTGTCGTTGTCGAACGACTCGATCTCCACGGGCTTGCGGCCGGCGTCCGTACACGCCTTGGACTGGGTCTTCAGCGCCTTCTCGTACGTCGTGTCGCGCTGCACGGCGGCGGTCTTGCCGCACAGGTCCTCGATGGACTTCAGCCCCTCGGGGTTGCCCTTCTTCGTGTAGACGGCGGTGCCGGCCAGGAAGTAGTCGACGAAGTCGACGCCCTCGCCCAGCTTCTTGCCCGCATCGTCCAGCCCCTCCTGGCGCTGCTTGTTGTCCGTGATCGACGACATCGCGATGTCGTGGCGGCCGGAGTTGAGAGCGGTGATCAGACCGTCGAAGGAGCCCGAGGTGAACTCGAACCGCACCCCGAGCTGCTTGCCGAGCGCGGCGGCCAGATCAGGGTCCAGCCCCACGATCTTGCCGTTCTCGACCGACTCCATCGGGGCGTATTCGGCATTCGTGCCGACCTTGATGACACCCGACTTCTGGTACTTCTCGGGCAACTTGGAGAACAGGGGCGCACCGGTCTTGGTGGCCTTCCCGCTGCCGCTCTCCCGAGAGGCGCCGTCGGTCTGGTCGCCGCAGGCGGTGAGCAGCAGGGTGCCGGCGACCGCGATGGCGCCGACCGCCGCGATCCGGGACATGGCGGGCGTACGACGCGTGGTGCTTGCGGTCATGTTCGAGATCCTCCGGCAGGTGAGGTGAGGTGCGACTCGGCGGCATGGCACGCGCCTTCGAGTGTCGCCACCTTGTGTGATGACGGCATCCTGCCATTGGGACTGTGCCGTTCAGGGATTCCGTCATGTCAAAATCGGATAACGGGCGACCCCCGAACCTCAACCGGCCGGTACGTCAGGACCGGACCATCTGCGGGGATTTCTTGCTTCCGCCGGAGAATCTTCGGCGGGTCTCGGCCGGTGGGTGGTGTTTATGCCGGTTTGCCGACTTGTCCAGATATTCGACTATGAGTCACGTCACCGCCTCGATATGGACTCGTCCGTAACATCGTCCGTCCGGTAAGAAAGACGTTTACACCCCTCATCCGGGGCTCAGGGCGCGTGTGCGGCGCGCCCGCGCGTGCGTATCCCACCCTGCCGGGACGGGCCAACCGTCCGGCGCAGGGCACGTACGCGGTGCCCGCCCACCCCTCCTCAACCAGGAGTGGCCACCCTCAAACGATGAAGACCTAAGGGGTCAACACCATGGCAGCGGAGATCGTCAATCCTCGCAGCGACAGCACGACCGACAGCAGCGCCGCCCGGCGCGCGGGCGCGACGGGCCTCGGGGCCGACGAGCCCTTCGATCCGGCCTTCGCCCTCCACCGGGGCGGGAAGATGGCCGTGCAGTCCACCGTCCCGATCCGGGACAAGGACGACCTGTCCCTCGCCTACACGCCCGGCGTGGCGAAGGTGTGCAGCGCCATCGCCGACAACCCGGAGCTGGTCCACGACTACACCTGGAAGTCGCAGGTCGTGGCCGTCGTGACGGACGGCACCGCCGTTCTCGGCCTCGGCGACATCGGCCCCGAGGCGTCCCTCCCCGTCATGGAGGGCAAGGCCATCCTCTTCAAGCAGTTCGGCGGCGTCGACGCGGTGCCGATCGCGCTCGCCACCACCGACGCCGACGAGATCGTCGACACCGTCGTCCGGCTCGCCCCCTCCTTCGGCGGGGTCAACCTGGAGGACATCTCGGCACCCCGGTGCTTCGAGATCGAGCGCAAGCTCCAGGAGCGCCTGGACATCCCGGTCTTCCACGACGACCAGCACGGCACCGCCGTCGTCACCCTCGCCGCCCTGCGCAACGCCGCCAAGCTCTCCGGGCGGACCCTGGGCGACCTGCGCGGCGTCATCTCCGGCGCGGGCGCGGCGGGCGTGGCGATCGCCAAGTTCCTCCTGGAGGCGGGGATCGGGGACATCGCGGTGGCCGACCGCAAGGGCGTCGTCAGCCGCGACCGGGAGGACCTCACCGACGTCAAGCGCGAGTTGGCCGAACTGACCAACCGGGCCGGCCTCTCCGGTCCCCTGGAGCAGGCGCTGGCCGGCGCGGACGTCTTCATCGGCGTCTCCGGCGGTACGGTCCCGGAGGCGGCGGTGGCCTCGATGGCGCCCGGCGCGTTCGTCTTCGCGATGGCCAACCCGAACCCGGAGATCCACCCGGAGGTCGCGCACAAGTACGCGGCCGTCGTGGCGACCGGGCGTTCGGACTTCCCGAACCAGATCAACAACGTGCTGGCGTTCCCCGGCATCTTCGCCGGCGCGCTCCAGGTCCGGGCCTCCCGGATCACCGAGGGCATGAAGATCGCCGCGGCCGACGCGCTGGCCGACGTGGTCGGCGACGAGCTGGCGGCCGACTACGTCATCCCGTCGCCGTTCGACGAGCGGGTCGCCCCGGCGGTGACCGCCGCGGTGGCGGCGGCCGCGCGGGCGGAGGGCGTCGCGCGCCGCTGACGCGCCGAGCGGCGGGGCGGGGTCCGGTGCGCGGGCCCCGCCCTTCGCCGTCCCGGCGGGCCGGAGCGCGGTGGGCGGCGCCGGGCAGGCTTCGCCGTCCCGGTGGACCGGAGCGCGGTGGACCGGAGCACGGTGGACCGGAGCACGGCGCGCGGCACCGGGCAGGAGGTCGGCGGCCCCTGGAGCACGGCCGGCTCGGTGCGCGGCGCCTCGTGCCGGCTCTGCGGCGCGTACCGGGGGTGTCCTGCTCAGGTCGTGACGACGGGCCCGCGCGGGCGGGGCCGGCCGCTCAGGTCGTGACGACGAGCCCGTGCGGGCGGGGCCGGCCCGAGCGCGGTACCGGCTCGGCGGCGGCGCGGCCCGGTGCGCGGCGGCCCGGAGCGCCCTGGGCGGTCGCGGCGGGCCCGGTTGGCGCGCGTCACACGGGCGTCCGGTTACGCGCGCCCCCCGCCCGGCCTATCGTCGAGCCATGTTCGCCGCCTACGCAGCCCGCATCGACCCCGACCAGCCCCTCGACGGCCTTGAGCTGGGCGAACGCCCGGCCCCCGAGGCGCGCCCCGGCTGGACCACCGTCACCGTCCGCGCCGCCTCCCTCAACCACCACGACCTCTGGTCCCTGCGAGGCGTGGGCCTCCCCGCGGACCGGCTGCCGATGATCCTCGGCTGCGACGCCGCGGGCGTCGACCAGGACGGCAACGAGGTCGTCCTGCACTCCGTGATCGGCCAGTCCGGGCACGGCGTCGGGCCGAAGGAGCCGCGCTCCATCCTCACCGAGCGCTACCAGGGCGCCTTCGCCGAACAGGTCTCCGTCCCCACCTGGAACGTGCTGCCCAAGCCGAAGGAGCTCTCCTTCGAGGAGGCCGCCTGCCTGCCGACCGCCTGGCTCACCGCGTACCGGATGCTCTTCACCAACGCCGGGGTGCGGCCCGGCGACTCGGTCCTGGTCCAGGGGGCGGGCGGCGGGGTCGCCACCGCGGCGATCGTCCTCGGGAAGGCCGCGGGGCTGCGGGTCTTCGCCACCAGCCGCGACCGGGCCCGGCGTGAACGGGCCGTCGAGCTGGGGGCGTTGGAGGCGTACGAGCCCGGAGCGCGGCTCCCGCGGCGGGTGGACGCGGTCATCGAGACCGTCGGCGCCGCCACCTGGTCCCACTCGGTGAAGTCGCTGCGCCCCGGCGGCACCCTCGTCATCTCGGGGGCCACCAGCGGGGACCGCCCCGCCCACGCCGAGCTGACCCGCATCTTCTTCCTGGAGTTGAAGGTGGTGGGCTCCACGATGGGCACGAAGGACGAGCTGGAGGACCTGCTCGCGTTCTGCGCGCACACCGGCGTGCGCCCGGTCATCGACGAGGTGCTGCCGCTGGACCGGGCCCGCGAGGGGTTCCAACGGCTGGCCGACGGCGAGCAGTTCGGGAAGATCGTGCTCACGCCGACCGTCTGAGGCGCCTCCGCGACGCCCTCTTGCCGGACCGCCGCCCCGCTGGTGGGATCGGGCCCCATGAGCCCGGTCCGAGCACTCGTCGCCGCCGTCGTCGCGTCCGTGCTGGCGGCGGGGGCCCTCGCCCCCGCCGCGGGGGGGGGGCCGGCCCCCCCCCCCCCCCCCCCCCCGCCGGCTTTTCCCCCCCTGGCCGACAACCGGGGGGGCACCCCCACCCTCCGCGGATGGAAAGTGGAGGGAAAAGGCCACCCGGGCGAGGAGGGG